>CACZPY010000151.1 GCA_902783135.1 uncultured bacterium | reverse complement strand
TTCGATACTTGCTTCCAATCGGCCGGAAGCCAGAGGTATCTATCCGGCGCCATCGCCGGAAACTCACCGGAACCCCCGCCGCCGCGGACAACTCGAAACCGCGACGCCGCGAAGGCTCCCCGTTATCACTACCGGATCAGAAACCGGTCTTGATCGAAATATCCACGCCCGCGGGCAGATTGAGCTTCTTCAGCTCGTCGACCGTCTTGGCGTTGGGGTTCACGATGTCGAGCATGCGCTTGTGGGTGCGGCTCTCGAACTGCTCCATCGACTTCTTGTCGGCGAAGGGGGAACGGTTGACCGTCCAGCGTTCGATGCGGGTCGGCAGCGGAATGGGACCGGCGACCATCGACCCCGTACGCTTCGCCGCTTCGAGGATCTCGTTGACCGACTGATCGAGGATCCGATGTTCGTAAGCCTGAAGACGGATCCGGATGCGTTGACTCTTTGCAGTAGCCATTACTTTTTCTCCACGATTTTATCTTGCACTTGTTTAGGTACCTTCTCAAAGTGCGCCGGCTCCATCGAGTAACTGGCGCGCCCCCGCGACAGCGAACGAATCGCGGTCGCATATCCGAACAGTTCCGACAGCGGAACGTTCGCCACGATCCGGTCGAAGCTGTTTTCACCTGAATTGATCTCGACGATCGAACCGCGGCGGCTGGTCAGGTCGCCGATCAGATCGCCCATGTTCTCGTCGGGAGTCGTGAGCTCGACCTTCATGATCGGCTCCAAGAGTTCGATCCCCGCCTTCTTCGCCGCCTCCTTGAACGCCATCGAACCGGCGATCTTGAACGCCATTTCCGAGGAGTCGACGGGGTGGTAGGAACCGTCGATGATGTCGACCTTGAAGTCGATCACGGGATAACCCGCCAGCACGCCGCCCGCGGCGGCTTCGCGGATGCCGTTTTCGATCGGCTTGATGAACTCCTTGGGGATGTTGCCGCCGACGACCTTGTTCTCGACCAAGATGCCGGCGCCGCGCTCCAGCGGAGTGACGTCGATGATGCAATGACCGTACTGACCGTGACCGCCGGTCTGACGCACGAACTTGCAGTCGGCATGGCCGGTCTTGCTGAGCGCCTCGCGGTACGCCACCTGCGGCGCGCCGGTGTTCGCCTCGACCTTGAATTCCCGCACCAGACGGTCGAGAATGATCTCCAAATGGAGTTCGCCCATGCCGGAGATGATCGTCTGCCCGGTCTCCTCGTCGGAGCGCACCTGGAAGGTCGGATCCTCCTCGGAGAGCGCCTGCAGCCCCTTGTTGAGCTTGTCGCGGTCGCCGCTCGTCTTGGGTTCGACGGCGATCGAGATGACCGGCTCGGGGAAGAACATCGACTCCAGCACGATCGGATCGGATTCCAGACACAGCGTGTCGCCGGTGGTCACGTTCTTGAGCCCCACCGCCGCCGCGATGTCGCCGGAGAAGATCTCCTCGCGCTCGATGCGGCTGTTCGCGTGCATCTGCAGCAGCCGCCCCATGCGCTCGCGCTTGCCGGTGCGCGGGTTCAGCATGGTCATGCCCTGCGTCGCCACGCCCGAATAGACGCGGAAGTAGTAAAGTTTGCCCACGAACGGGTCGCTCATGATCTTGAAGACCAGCGCCGAGAAGGGCTGCAAGTCGCCGACGTGGCGGGTGATCGCCTCGCCGGTGTCGGGGTTGGTGCCCTTGATGTCCCAAATGTCGAGCGGGCTGGGCAGATAGTCGGTGACCACGTCCAACAGCGGCTGGATGCCCTTGTTCTTGAACGCGGAAGCCGCCGCCACCGGGACCACGCGCGCCTTGACGGTCGCGCGGCGCATCGCCTTGCGCAGTTCCTCGACCGGAGGCACTTCGTCGTTCAGGAAGACCTCCATCACCTCGTCATCGACTTCGGCGAGGCACTCGACCAGATGCTTGAACGCCGCCTCGCGGCGCTCGCGCTGCTCGTCGTCCAGTTCCTTTTCGATGATCGTGACGCCCTTGTCCTCGTCGGAAAAGTACAGCGCCTTGTTGCCGAGCACGTCGATCACACCCGCGAAACTCGCTTCGCAGCCGATCGGCAGCATTACGGGCACGGGGGTGGCGCCGAGTTTGGTCTTGATCTCGCGCACCGCGCCGTCGAAATCCGCGCCGGTGCGGTCCATCTTGTTGATCAGCGCCACGATCGGCACGTTGTACTTCTGCGCCTGCCGCCACACCGTTTCGGTCTGCGGCTGGACCTTGCCGACCGCGCAGAAGACCGCGACCGCGCCGTCGAGCACCCGCAAACTGCTCTCCACCTCGGCCGTGAAGTCGACGTGTCCCGGAGTGTCGATGATGTTGACGCGGTGCCCCTTCCA
>CACZPY010000150.1 GCA_902783135.1 uncultured bacterium | reverse complement strand
GGGCGGCGGCGCTATGGGAGCGGGAGCCGGAGCCGGCGCGGGAGCCGGAGCGGGAGCCGGAGCCGGCGGCGGCAGCGGAGCCGGAGCCGGCGCAGGCGTATGTTTGAATTCCGCATCCACGTCGCCGAAACGCGCCACGCTACCCGCCTCGGCGGCGATGATGATCCGCACGAAACGGATCTCGGGGTGCGTCAGATTGAAGTAGTATTTGACTTCGCGGGCGTGTCCCCGCAACGCGAACGGCATCTGCTTTTTCTCCAGGACCCGGGTCCGCGTGGCGTCGAAGGCCTCGAAGCCGATCGATCCGCGGCCGCGGCCGCTGACGTCGGCGTCGACTTTGAGCATATTGCTCCGCACGGTGTGCAATTCGCTGCACGCCGCCATCCACGACTGCGGCGGAGCGATGAGTTCCAGCAGGAACTTGCCGGGTTTATGGCTCGGCAGCAGACGCGCCGTGCCGCCGGGGGTCACGCTCCAGCCGGGAGCGACGTGGGCGGCGTCGGGAGCACCGCGAAAATCTCCGTTCAGGTGGATGTCCGGTCCGGCAGTGAGCACGGATATCGTGCCGCACACCGCCGCGGCGATCAGTAACTTGTTCAGCATGTTTTCACCATAGCATAAATTGTTTTTGCGGAGCCGTTTTTTTCCGGCATCCGTTCTCATTGCGGAAATATAATGCCGTGTACGTCAATTTTCAATGGCAATATCGTCCGGCGCTTGGAATTTTCCCGCGACGCGGTATATTATGAAACGGGGGATTCACCATGACCGAAGAAGAAAAAAAGCGCGCGATGCTGCTGGGTCTCGGCTTCGACAACGAGGACGGCAAGAAACGCATCACCAACGGCGACAACTTCTGCCTCGTCGGCGGCAGCGAGGAGACCCATGAACGCATGACCGAAACGGTCATCAAATTCAACGAAAAGCTGTCGCGCCGGGGCAAGGATCTGCGCGAACTTTCGGACGAGGAGTTCCGGGATCTGATGCGCGAAGCCTCGGAGGGCTGAATGTCCTCCGCCGTCCGCGATCTCTTCCGCCGCGCCGTCGCGGAACTCACGACGCCCGGCGTCGAGGCCCCCTCCGCCGAAGCCGCCGCGCTGATCTCGGAACTCTGCGGCATATCTCCGGCGGAGGTCCCCGTCTCCGCCCGGATCGTCACCCCCGCCGAAGCGGCGGCGTTCCGCGAGTGTCTGCGCCGCCGTCTCGACCGCGAACCCCTGCAGTACATCTTCGGCAAGGCCTATTTCTACGACCTCGAACTCGAAGTCACCCCCGCGGTGCTGATCCCGCGCCCCGAAACGGAACTCCTCGTCGACCGGGTGCTGGAACTGCTGCCCGAGACGGGATCCCTGCTCGACCTCGGCACCGGTTCGGGGGCGATCGCCCTCGCCGCGGCGAAGCACCGCCCCCGGGCGCACGTGGTCGGCGCGGAACTTTCTCCGGAGGCGCTGCGGATCGCACGGAACAATCTATGCCGCCTCGGCTTCGATAATGTGGAACTGGTGCAGAGCGACCTCTTTTCCGCCCTCGGCGGACGGCGCTTCGACGTGATCGCGGCGAACCTGCCCTATGTCCCCGAAGCGGATCGCCCGCTGCTCGCGCCCGAGGTCGCGCTCCGCGAACCCGCCTCCGCTCTCTTCGCCGCGGGAAACGGCATGGCGGTCATCCTGCGCGCCCTCGACGGCACGGCGGAGCACCTCGCCCCCGGCGGTCATGCGATCTACGAACTCGATCCCCGGCAGGCGCTTCCGGTCGCCCGCCGCATGGCGGAACTCGGGTTCGCGCCGACGATCCGGCGCGACCTCGCGGGGCGGGAGCGTTTCGTCGAAGGAGCTTTGGAGCGATGAATTTCCGCAAATCCCGCGCGGCGCATCTGCGACTCGGCAGAGCCGGCGAACGCGCCGCCGCCAGATGGCTGGAACTGCGCCAGTGCCGGATCCTCGCCCGCAACTTCCGCACCGCGGGCGGCGAACTCGACCTCGTCGTCCGCGACGGCGGCGTGACCGTCTTCGTCGAGGTGAAAAGTCTGCGCGAAAGATCCGGTTTCTCCCCCATCGGCAACCTTTCCAACGTCCAGCGCCGCCGGAACCGCGCCGCCGCGGAGTTTTTCCTCGCGCTGCTGCCGCGTCCCTGCGCCGCGTACCGTTTCGAGTTGATCGAGGTCGTCTTCCGGCGCCGTCGCGTCGTCACGCTGCGGCGTCACCGCGATTATCTCGAGCCCGGCGGGACCGTCGACCCGGCGCAAGCTCTTGCGCGCCGACCGTTTTGGGGATATATTATCTAAATTATATTTTTGAAAATCACCTCAATCACAGCAAAAAGGCGAAAATATCATGGGTAAAACGCTCGCACAGAAAATTTTCGATTCTCACGAGGTCGACCGTCCCGCCGCCGGAGTGCGGGTCCTGTCGCTCGACCGCGTCTTCTGCCACGAGATCACCACGCCGATCGCGATCAACGATCTGGTCGCCATCGGGCGCGACCGCGTCTTCGATCCCGGCAAGATCAAGGCGGTGATCGACCACGTTTCGCCCGCCAAGGACTCCAAGACCGCCGAGCAGGGCAAGACCCTCCGCGACTGGGCGCGCCGCATGGGCATAAAAGACTTCTTCGACATCGGGGAAAACGGCGTCTGCCATGCGATCTTCCCCGAAAAGGGCTTCGTCCGGCCGGGCTTCACCGTGATCATGGGCGACTCGCACACCTGCACCCACGGCGCGTTCGGCGCCTTCGCGGCGGGGGTCGGCACCACCGACCTCGAAGTCGGCATCCTGAAGGGCGTCTGCGCCTTCCGCGAGCCCAAAACGCTCAAGGTCGAAATCGACGGCACGCTCCGGCCCGGCGTCTTCGCCAAGGACGTGATCCTGACCGTGATCAAAAAACTCACCGTCAACGGCGCCACCGATCAGGTGATCGAGTTTTCCGGCTCCGCGGTGGACGCGATGACGATGGAAAGCCGCATGACCCTCTGCAACATGGCGATCGAAGCGGGCGCGACCTGCGGCGTCTGCCAGCCGGATATGACCACGGTCGAATACCTCTGGCCGTTCGTCAAAGACGAGTTCCCGAGCCGCGAAGCGGCGCTGGAGGAGTACTCGAAGTTCCGTTCCGACGCCGACGCCGAGTACACGCGCGTGCTGAAGATCGACGCCGCCGCGATCGAACCCGTCGCCACCGTGCGTTACAAGCCCGATCAGGTCGAAAGCGTGCGCGACCTCGAAGGGACGAAGGTCGATCAGGTCTACATCGGCAGCTGCACCAACGGACGGCTCGAAGACCTCCGCATCGTCGCCGCGATCCTCAAGGGCAGGCACATCGCGCCGACCGTGCGCGCCGTGGTCTCGCCCGCGACGAGCGACATCTACCGGCAGGCGCTCCGCGAGGGGCTGCTGCAGATCTTCGCCGACGCCGGGTTCTGCGTGACCAACGCCACCTGCGGCGCCTGCCTCGGCATGAGCAACGGCGTCCTCGCCAACGGCGAAGTCTGCGCCAGCACCACCAACCGCAACTTCAACGGACGCATGGGCAAGGGCGGAATGGTCCACCTGATGAGCCCCGCCACCGCCGCCGCGACCGCGCTCGCCGGATACATCACCAACTCCGAACTTTTCAAAGGTTGAAAAAGGACCTCTTCATCATGAAAAACTTCAACGGCAAGATCCTGTTCCTCGACCGGGCGGACATCAACACCGACGAGATCATCCCCGCCAAGTATCTGACCGAATCCAGCAAGGCGGCGCTCAAGCCGTACTGCCTCGAGGACCTCGTGCTCGACGGCTTCGACTCCAAGCGCGACCTCGCGGACAAGCAGGTGATAATCACCCGTTCCAACTTCGGCTGCGGCTCCTCGCGCGAACACGCGCCGTGGGTGCTGGAGTGCAACGGCATCAACCTCGTGATCGCGGTCAACTTCGCCCGCATCTTCCGCCAGAACATGTTCAACTGCGGATTGATGGCGATCGAACTCGCGGCGGAGGTCATCGACGAGCTGTTCAGTACCTTCGCCAAAACCGATGCGGAACTCGTCTGCGACCTCGAAAAGCGCACTTTCACCATCACGGGCGGCGGCAAAACCCGGGTCGTGGAGTTCGCCATCGGCGACTTCGACCTCGCGCTCGTCAAGGCGGGCGGCTGGGTCGGCTACGCCGACAGCAAGTACTGACGGACGGGGCGATACCGGTAAGACGACGCGCGGTTTGGATATGAGCAAGACTTTGGTCCGCCCGGCGATGATCGTGGTGCCGCTGGTGCTCGGCATGCTGCTGCCGCAGTTCTCGCACTTCGGTTTCCTGATCGATCCGCTGCTGATCGGAATGCTGTACATGGTCTATCTGCAGCTGGATCTGCGCGAACTGCGTCCGCTGCGGGCGCACTGGGTCATCCTCAGCGTCAACCTCGCGGTGGGGATCGCCGCCTATCTGCTGATGCTGCTCACGGGTTCCCGCGAACTGGCGCTCGCCGCGTTTTTCATCGGCATCACGCCGACCGCGACGGCGGCGCCGGTGATCATGAATCTGCTCCACGGCCGGGTCGGCTTCGTCGTCAGCGGCTTCGTCGTCACCAATCTCGGCGTTTCGCTGGCGCTGATCCCGCTGATCCCCGCGGTGACGGGGCAGTTCGATCCCGCCTTCGTGCTGCGGGTGGTGCGCAGTCTGCTGCTCATCATGGCGCTGCCGCTGGGGGCGGCGCTGCTGACCCGGAAACTTCATCCCGACGCCGAAGGCTGGCCCAAGCGCTTCAAGATGCTGTCGCTTTCCATGTGGTCGGTGATGCTGCTCGTGATCTCCGCCAAGGCGTCGAAATTCCTGCACGACCACAGCGAGGTATCGCCGTGGCTCGTCGCCGCGATCTTCGGACTCGCCGCGGCGATCTGCGCCGTGAATTTCGCGGTCGGCGGGATCGTGGTCCCGCGGCGCTTCCGGCGGGAGGGCAGCCAGACGCTCGGACAGAAGAACACCATGTTCACGTTGTCGCTCGCGCTTTCGTTCGCCTCGCCGCTGGCGGCGCTGGGGCCGACGTTCTATGTGATCTGCCACAATTCTTGGAACGCCTGTCAGCTCTTCCTCTACGACCGGCGGCGCGCCCGGCGCCAAGTGCGCGGAGGCTCCGCGGAGCGCTGATTTTCTTCCGGGACCGGCTGCCGCAAGGTTGAAAAAACGCCGGATTCGCGGTATATTAAGCAATTGCATCGTAAATTCGTGATAAACCGCGCCGCGCAATCGGCCCCCAAGTCATAGAAAGGTTTTACGTTCCGATGGCCAAAAAGCTTGCTGACGTGCTCCAGATGGAGTGTTCTTCGCCCAATTCCTGCAGTCGTGAATACGCTTTCACGCTTCCCGCCGACGCCGCCAAGGCGGAGGCCGACCGTACGCTGGCGGTGGTCGCCGGCATGGTCCAGCTGCCGGGGTTCCGTCCCGGCAAGGCTCCGCTGGGCCTCGTGAAGAGCAAGTACGCCGCGCAGATCGAAGAGGAGATGCGCAACCGGGTCATCTCCGCCGCGGTCGAAAAGGTGGAAGCGGCGAAGGACGAGCTTCTGTCGCTGAACTTCAAGTCGGTTCCCGAGTTCAAGGCGGGCGAGGAATTCAAGTTCGTGCTCGCCGCCGACGTCGCGCCTGAAATTTCGCTCGGCGACTACGCCGCCATCAAACTCGATCTGCCCGCCGTCGAAGTCAAGGACGCCGAGATCGATGAGCGCATCGAAACTTACCGCGGCTACGGCAAATACGCCGAAGTCGACGCGCCCGCCGTCGCGGGAGATATGCTCAAGGTCGACTACGAGAGCGACTTCACCCCCGCCGAGGACGCCAACGCCGCGGTGAAGCGTCAGACCGCCGCCAAGGACTCCTTCCTGTGGCTCAACGAGCCGGAACTCATCCCCGGCAGCATCAAGGCGCTGACCGGAGCCGAGAAGGGCAAGGAATACTCCTTCGCCGCCGAGTACGCCGCCGACTATCGTGAAAAGGAACTCGCCGGCAAGACGGTGAACTACAAGGTCACGGTACAGTCCGTGCAGCACCGCGGCAAGCTCACCGACGAGGAGATGCTCGCCAACACCGGCGCCAAGACGATGGACGATCTGCGCGGCATGTTCCGCAAGGAACTGGAAATGGAGGCCGCCGCCAAGCGCCGCAACGACGCCAACGAAGCCGTCTACAAGAAGCTCGACGAGGCGGCGGGCGAATTCGAACTGCCCGCCGGACTGCTCGACGCCGAGATACAGAAGAATCTCCAGAAGATCGCGCGCGAGACCGTCCGCAGCGAAGCCGACGCCGAGAAGTTCAAGAAAGAACTCGATGCCCACAAGGCGGAAGCCGAAAAGAGCGCCCGTCCCGCGCTGCGCCGGATGCTGATACTCCGCAAACTCGCGCAACTGGAACAGGTCAGCGTCAGCGACGCCGAACTGAACGCCCAGGTCAACGGCATGAGCCGCTACTACGGCTACAAGCCGAACGCGCTCCGCGAAACGCTCCGCAAGTCCGGCGCGATCGAGGATCTGCGCTTCGACATTCTCAGTTCGAAAGCGCTCGACCAGCTGGTCGCCAAGATCCTGAAGTAACGGCGGATCCGATCAAGCGCCTCCGGTTCCCCCGGAGGCGTTTTTTTTGCTTTGCGCCTTGGACAATCTCTTGGGGCGCTCGTCGTCGGCATCCGCTGCCGCGTATGCGGACCGCCGTCGCGGGAATAAATGCATTAGGCCCCCGCATAAGCAAAAAAATGGCTGCTGCGCCCCGTTCGGGGTTTGCAGCAGCCTTCTTTCGCGAGCAGTCGAGCCGTTACTTGGCGGGCGCGGCAGCCGGAGCCGCCTTGGCGGGAGCCTTGACGAGGATCTCGACCTTGTTCGCCGCCATGAGGTCGGCGAAATACTTTTCCTGGGCGGCCTGCATCTGCTGGGCCTCGAGCATCTGCATCAGCTCCGCCTTGACCTTGTCGAAGGGAACGAGCGTGCGCTTCGCCTCGGCGTCGCAGCGGATGATGTGATATCCGAACTCGGTCTTGACGGGATCGGAGATCTCGCCCGCCTTCATCTTGAAGACGGCGTTCTCGAACTCCTCGACCATCTGCTTGCGTCCGAACTCGCCGAGTTCGCCGCCGCGTTCCTTGCTCGGGCAGTCGCTCTGGGCCTTGGCGATCTCGGCGAAGCGCTTGGGATCCTGCTTGACTTCGGCGGCGATGCGGTTGGCTTTATCCAGTGCCGCCTTCTTTTCGGCCTCGGAAGCCTTCGGGTCGACCTTGACCAGAATATGCGCCGCCTTGACGCGTTCGGGTTCGTAGAAGTAATCCAAATGGCTGTCGTAGAAGGCCTTGGCCTCGGCTTCGGCGGGTTTGACATCCTTGAGGATGACGGAACGGGCGAAGATGAAGCGCTTGATCTGGTTGATGATCTGCGGCTGCTGCAGCATGGCGTCGAGGTGCTGATCCATGGTCTTGCCCTGTGCGGCGAGCGCCTTGGTCATCTGCTCGAGCTGCGCCTTGGGCAGCTTCTTGAGTTCCTCGTCAAGAAATTCGCGCGCCTGCTTGGGCGTGACCTCGAACTTACGCTCCTCCATGTCGGCGGCGAGCAGCCGGTCGCGGATCATGCTGTCGATCATCTGCGGAGCGAGTTCCTTGACGGCGTCGGCGGTGAAAAGCGCCGGGATCTTGCCTTCGGGGAACTGACCCTTCACGAAGTCGATGAGCTCCTGCTTGGTGACTTCCTTGCCGTTGACGGTGGCGACCACGGCGGGCAGGGAATCCCAGATCTTGGGGGAGGCTTCCGCCGCCTCCGCCTTGGGCGGAGCTTCCCTGACTTCGGTCTTCACGGGCTGGGCGTCGGACTTCGGCGCGGGGGCTTCCGCCGGCTTCGCTTCGGCAGGTTTCGCTTCCGCAGGTTTTGCTTCCGCAGGCTTCGCTTCCGCAGGCTTCGCTTCCGCGGGCTTCGCTTCCGCGGGCCTCACTTCGGCGGGCTTCGCTTCGGCGGGCTTCGCTTCCGCGGGCTTCGCTTCCGCGGGCTTCACTTCGGCGGGCTTCGCTTCGGCAGGCTTCACTTCGGCGGGCTTCGCTTCCGCGGGCTTCGCTTCCGCGGGCTTCGCTTCCGCGGGCTTCGCCTCCGCGGGTTTCGCTTCGGCGGGTTTCACTTCGGCGGGCTTCGCTTCCGCCGGCTTCGCCTCCGCGGGTTTCGCCTCTGCGGGCTTCACTTCCTTGACTTCGGGCTTCACTTCGGCGCATCCGACGAGCATGCCCGCCGCCGCCAAAGCCAGATAGAGCTTACTGATATTCATGTTCTCTCTCCTATGTGGTGAATTTTCGGTTTCCGACCTTATCCGCGCGGACGGGGATCCGACACCGCCGGCGCGTTTTTTACTCATTTCAGGGTATCGTCAAAAATCGGCTCGAGATGAAAAAATGGTGATAACTCAACATTTTCAAGTCAGGTTTCCGATTTTCGGATATACTCCTTAATTAAAATATATCGTCGATGCGCCATTTGCAACCCCGCGACGGGATAAACGCGAAGTATTGTCTCACTTCTTCTGGGAATGGGGCTTGGTGACGATCCGCGTCACCTCCAGCCGCAACTCGCCTTTCCCGAACGAAGTCAGGCGCCCGCGCAGGATGTATTTTCGTTCCGGACGGCTGCCGCGCGGCGCGTCGGCGCCGAGCTTTTCGAGCAGCGCGTCGGGGATCTGCACCTCGATGCGGGTAGCGAGCTGCCGCTGGAGTTCCCGGTCGGGCGCTCCGGCGGTGAAGGCGCTGTATCCCTCGCGGGTCTCGCCCCGCGGATCGGCGGCGAGCAGCGCGACGAGCTCGACATTCTTGCCCTTGAAGGAGCGTCCGGAAGCGATGATCTGTTCGATCTGATCGAAGCCGATCCGGACGAAGCGGTCGGGCATGAAGCGCTCGAGCAGCAATATGCCCCCCACCGCGATCGCTCCCGAGAGCACGGTCGAAAGCAGACCGACCCTGAGCCAGCGGAAGAAGGTCATATGCTTGCCGGCATGTTTTTCGAGCATCCCGAGCGCCACGATGTTCGCCGTGGAGCCGATCATGGTGATATTGCCGCCGAAACAGGCGCCGAAGAGCAGCGCCCACCAGAGCGGCATATCCTGCACGCTGAACGCCAGCTGGTCGATCACCGGGCAGAAGGACGCCACGAAGATCACGTTGTCCACGAACGCCGACCCGATCGCCGACGAAGCGAAGATCAGCGGCACCAGCGTATATTTGTTGCTGCCCGCCGCGTCGGAGAACTTCGCCGCCATCACCTGATCGACGCAGGTGTAGGTCAACGTGCCCGCCACGGCGAAGAGCATCATGAAGAAGATGAGCGTCCACCAGTCGACTTCGTTTTCGATGTAGTGCCGGGCGCGGTCGGGCTTGCAGATCATGACCACGCCGGCGCAGATCAGCGGCGCGATGTAGAGCACGGTGTTGGGGGCGAGGTTCAGCAGTTTTTCCAGCTGATGATGCGAAGCGATCGCTCCGACGGTCAGGATCAGCAGCGCCAGCCCCGCTTTGTAGGGGATGCTGATCACGGGCACGAGGGTCAGCCCCTGCGACAACCGCGCCTGAAGTTTCGCGTCGAATTCGCGCAGGGACTTGCGGTAGATGACGAGCGTCAGCGCCAGCGTCGCCAGCAGCGCCGCCAGCATCAGCGGGAACGCCCACATCATGAAGTCACCGAAACTCAGATTCCCCTTGCTGCCGATCAGGATGCCGACGGGATTGCCCATCATGGTGCCGGAACTGCCGACGTTGGTGCAGAGCACGGCGATCAGGATGTAGGGTGTGGGATCGAGTTTCAGCCGGTCGCAGACCTGAAAGATCAGCGTGGATATGAAGATGATCGACGTGACCTCGTCGACGGCGCACGCCAGCAGCGCCGAGGCGAGCGCGGTGACCGACACGAACTTCCAGCCGGTCAGATTCGGCATCGAGACGATCAGCTGGACGATCCAGGTGAAGAACCCGAGGTCGCGCAGCGCCCCCACGACGACCATCATGCCGACGAGGAAAAGTATCACGTTGAGTTCGCAGGAGGCGACGAAGTGGGGTATGTCCATCGAACGGGTGAACATCAGCACCGCCAGACCGAGAAACGCCACCGCGAGGCGGAAGTTCCAGAAAAAGAGCGTGCCGCAGATGATCCCGATGAAGACCGCGCAGGGGATCGCCTGATCGACCCGCAGCCAGCCGGAAAACACTCCCGCCATGCCGACGCCGCAGCTCACCGCCAGCAAGATCGCGAAACGGATCAGCATGCTTCTGCCCGTCAACGTCACCGCCGATTCTTCCGACATGATAAAAAAATCTCCCGTGTATCAGAAAATGGATGCAGTCGAATTTCCGCGGCTCGCCGGGCGCGGAAACCCGGAGCCGCGGAGAGGATGTCCTTTTTTTCGGCCGAAAAAGCGAGGACCTACTTGGCGACGGCCGGAGCGACCGCCGCCGCCGCGGCCTGCGCCTCGGGCATCGCCATCAGACTGAAGACCAGAGCGAAGATCGCGCAGGTCTCGACGATGCCGAGCA
Source organism: uncultured bacterium (assembly GCA_902783135.1). GTDB lineage: Bacteria > Verrucomicrobiota > Lentisphaeria > Victivallales > Victivallaceae > UBA1784. The sequence goes on along the minus strand of CACZPY010000150.1, from coordinate 19,822 downwards.
CCGTCAGATAGAGCGCGAAGCCCTGTTTGGTCTCGGCGTAGGCGACGCAGCCGCCCGCCGCCGCCTTGCCCTGATAGATCGCCGAAAACATCTGCGCCAGACCGCCGAAGATGCCGACCGCCCAGTAGATCGGGAACTCGTGACCGGCGCCGATGCGTCCCTTGATCATGGTCATCATGATCATCGCGTAGATGGTCTGCGACAGCGGCGCGCCGACCAGCGCCAGCAGCAGGAACGGAGCCTGCTTGCCCTGCGCGTAGCACTTTTTCCACGCGCCGACCGCCGCCTGTCCGGCGATGCCCGAACCGATGGCGGAGCCGATCGCCGCCAAACCGACCGTGATATATCCCGAGCCCTGCGAGATCGCGTTGAAGATATTGTTCATCATCTATTTATCCTCCGTATTATTGGGTTTTCTGAAAGGTTTGAACGCGGTCCCGCTCCAGGTGAGACCGCTGTGGTTGGAAAATTCGAGCGTGTTGAGCCGGATCGCATGGACCAGTACGCTCATCACGCACAACGCCAGATTGAGTCCGTGGCCGAGCACCACCACGATCACGCCGAGCACGATGCAGTACGGCGACACTTTGGCGATGTCCACCGCCATCGAGTTGAAGTTCAGCGCGATGCTCGCCCCCGCCATCCCCACCGCGAAGAGCCGGATGTAACTCAACACGTCGGTGAAGCTTCCGATCACGTCGAAGGGGAACTGGAAGATCGCCGCCGGATCACGCCAGCGCACCGAGCACAGCACCACCAGCGCGAGCCCGATGCCGTAGAGATAGTACATGTACACGGGGAACGCCCCCGGACGCACGATGATCTTCAGCGCGAGGAAGAAGTTGCCCCAGATGATCATCGCCCAGCCGAGGTTGCCGCCGACCGCGCGCCACGACCGTTCCCGGATCGCGCGCCAAGTGTGTCCCAAGGTCAGCTGCGCCACCGCCAGCACGAAGCAGAACAACTGCACGTTGGCGTCCTTGACGGCGGGGTCGGTCAGGGCCTTGATGCCGCCCCGCTGGACGCCGAACCAGATCCCGGAGAGCGCTCCCCAGACGATGGTGGCGACGCTCAGCACCGCCAGCAGCGCGACGAGCGGCCGCTTCGACTTGTCGCGGCGGAACTTCCACCCCAAAAGCACCGTGAGGACGAGGAACAGCGCGCCGTAGCCGGCGTCGCCGACGATGATCGCGTAGAAGATGGTGAAGAAGAAGAGCACCCCGCCCGACACGTCGATCTCGCGGTAGCCGGGAACGATCCCCAGAAAGTCGAAGAGCGGCTGGATGATCCTGGTGTAGAAGTTGCCGTGGCGTATCAGCACCGGCACGTTGTCCTCCGGCGCCGGATCGTCGATGCAGAGCCCCCACCCTTCGCGTTTGGCGCGGGCGCGCAACGCATCGAGTTCCGGTTCGGGCACGAAGCCCGCCAGCGTATCGATCTGTCCGTGGTCGTCCACGGTGTCGCGGACGCGGCAGAATTCGAGCCCCGCCGCGAGTTCCGCATGGCGGCGGCGCAGCGCGGCGAGTTCCGGACGGCGGCGCACCAGCTCCGCGTCGATCTGTTCGAGTTTCCGCCGCAACTCGTCGTCCCGCTTGCGGAGCGCCCGCGGATCGTCCGCCGCAGTGAGTTTGAAGACGGGGAGCCTGCTTTCGTCGACGGGCCCCGTGGCGATCGCGGCGAAGAGCCGGGTGCGCCCCTCGGCGCGCAGAAGTTCGCAGTGGATATTTTCCATTTCGCACGCGGCGGCGAACTCCTCCCGGGTGCCGAGGCACGGGATCACCCGCACTCCGGACGCGGCGAGTTTATCTAAAAGTTTCCGGTCGAAATCGCCCCACACGGCGAGATTCTTGAGCCTGGCGCCGATCGTCTCCGACTCGGCGAGCAGCGCGGCGCGTTTTTCCAAAAGTCCGGAGATCTCCGTTTCCGACTTCTTCCCGCTGCCGCCCGCTTCCGGTTCGTCCGCGCCGCCGGCGGAGAGCCGGTCGAACGCCGCGATGGTGCGCCCGAGCGATTCGACGTGCTCGGCGAGGCGCCGGGAATCTTCGGAAAGCCGCTCCGAAAGCGTGATCTGCATCACGCCCAGATCGCGCAGCGCCTCCAACGCGGCGTCGCGTTCCTCCGCCAGCGCGAAGATCAGAACCTTTTTCATCGGGACGATCATCGGATGCTCCTCACTCCCGGATCTGCCCGTTCCCGACGACCAGATACTTGTAACTCGTCAGCTCGTCGACGCCCATCGGGCCGCGCGCATGGAGCTTGTCGGTGCTTATCCCGATCTCCGCGCCCATCCCGAACTCGCCGCCGTCGGTGAAGCGGGTCGAGGCGTTGGCGTAGACCACCGCCGAATCGACGAAGGTCTGGAAATACTTCACATCATCCGCGTCGGGGGAAAGTATGCCGTCCGAGTGGTGCGAACCGTAAAAATTGATGTGCTCGACCGCCGCCTTCACGTCGTCAACGACGCGCACCGCCAAGATGAGATCCAGATACTCGGCGTAGTAGTCGTCCTCGGTCGCCGGTTTGGCGCCGGGAACGAATTTCCTGACCGTCTCGTCGCCGCGAACTTCGACGTGCTCGGCGCGCATCGTTTCGGCGAAGCGCGGCAGAAAACTCGCCGCCATATCCCGGCGGACGAGCAGCGTTTCGAGCGCGTTGCAGACGCCGGGGCGCTGGCACTTGGCGTTGACGATGATCTTCAGCGCGGCGTCGATGTCGGCGCCCTTGTCGACGAAGAGGTGGCAGACCCCCTTGTAGTGCTTCAAGACCGGCATCGTCGCCTCGCTCGTCACCATGCGGATCAGATTCTCGCCGCCGCGCGGGATCACGAGGTCGATGTATTTGTCGAGTTTGAGCATCAGTTTGACCGCCTCGCGGCTGGTCCACGGCAACAATTGCACCGCTCCGTCGGGGATCCCCGCCGCCATCGCGGAGCGGTTCAGCACCCCGGCGAGGAAGCGGTTGCTGTTGAAGGCGTCGCTGCCGCCGCGCAGGATCACCGCGTTGCCCGCCTTGAGGGCGATCCCCGAGGCGTCGACGGTGACGTTGGGACGCGATTCGTAGATGATGCCCACCACGCCGAAGGGGACGGCGATCTTGGTGATCTCCAAGCCGTTGGGACGGGTGCGCCGTTCGAGCACGCGGCCGACGGGGTCGCGCTGGGCGGCGACGGTGCGCAGTCCCGCGATCATCGCGTCGATGCGCGCGTCGGTGAGGGTCAGCCGGTCGATCTTGGGAGCGGGCAGACCGGAGCGTTCCGCCGCCTCGAGGTCGAGCCGGTTCGCCGCCTTGAGTTCTTCGCGGGCACCGTCGAGGCCGCGCGCCATGAGTTCGAGCGCCTTCACCTTGTCTTCCGGAGAAACGCCGCCCAGTGCCAGCGCGGCGCGGCGCGCCCGTTCGCCGATGAGTTCGAGTTCGCGGCGGAATTTTTCCAGTTCTGCTTCCATGATAACGTTTTCTCCCATTCCTTAAAAGAAATATAAAATACCGCAAAAGTACCGATTTTACAAGTCGTCCACCCTTGAAAAACCCGCGGATAAATGTCATATTTCACTATGTTGAATCATTTGCCGACAGGATAAAGATGTTTCGTTTCATCCACTGTGCCGATCTGCACCTGGCGAGTCCGTTTTCCTCGTGGCGCAAACTGCGCCCGCAAACGGCGCGCGAACTCGCGCTGGCGCCGTTCGCCGCCTTCGACCGGATCGCGGATACGGCGGTCTCCGAAGGGGCGCTGTTCGTGGTGCTCGCGGGGGACGTCTTCGACACTTCCGCACCGTCGCTCTACGCGGAATCGCGTTTCCGCGCGACGCTGGAAAAACTGAACGCGGCGGGCATCCGCGTCTTCTGGGCGGCGGGCAACCACGACTGCGGCGCGCTGACGAACTCCGAACTTCCCGCCAACACGGTGCGCTTTTCCGGCGACGCGCCCGAACTCCATACGATTGAACAAAACGGCCGCATTGTCGCCAGCGTGGCGGGGATCAGCCACGCCGGTCCCGGCGAGCGCCGCGACCTCGCGGCGCTGACGGACGCGCTCCTGGCGGACGCGCCGGGGTTCCGGATCGGCGCGGTCCACGCCAACATCGACGGCGACCCCGATTACGAACCCTACGCGCCCGCGCCGCTCGCGGAGCTGAAACAGGGCCATGCCGACTACTGGGCGCTCGGGCACATCCACCGGAGGCGGGTGCTCTGCGAACGCCCGTTCGCGGTCTACAGCGGGGCGGCGCAGGGGCGCGGCGTCCACGAGCCGGGAGCGCGCGGCGGAGTGCTGGTCGAGGTGGACGACGCGGAGAACGCGGCGCTGCGGATGTTCGACGTGCAGCTTTTCCGCTTCGAGACGCTGACGCTCGACCGCATCGCCGGCGCCGACGATCTGCCGGCGCTGGAGAAAGTTTTCCGCAGCTCGCTGCCGGAGATAAAAGAAGCGTTGTTTCTGCGCCTCGTCCTCGCGGGCGGCAGCCCGCTCAACGCCCGGTTGCGGGCGCTCGGGCAGGAGGAGCTGACGGAGCTGTTCCTGCCCGCTCTCCGCGCGAAACTGCCCAAGGCGGATCTGGAAAGCGTGATCGTCAACACCACGGGGCTCCCCAACGCCGCGCGGCGCGAGGGGCTCGCGGCGGAGGTCGCCGCGGTGCGGGACTCTCTCGACCTGCCGGGGATCGCGGCGGCGCTGCCCCTCACCCCCGCTGAACTCGCTGGCTTCACCCCCGCGGAGTTCGCCGAGATATCCCGTGAAGCCGAAGAACTTCTGCTCGACTACCTCGCGGGCGACCTGGAGGCGACGCGATGATCATAAACAGGATCCGCATCGAAAACTTCGGCCACTTCCACGACTTCACGCTGGATCTGACCGGCGGGCTCAACCGCATCCGCGGCGAAAACGAGTTCGGCAAGAGCACCTTGCTCGAATTCGTCCGCCGGGTGCTGTGGGGCTTCCCCGACGGGCGGAGATCGCAGTTGAACCACTACCCGGCGCGCTTCAACGCGGGCGAATACGGCGGCAGCCTCGACGTCACCTTGGCGGACGGAAGGCGCGTCACGCTGGAGCGCTTCGGCGCGCGCGGCGCGTTGGTCGCACGCCATCCCGACGGCAGGGAGGAGCCCGGCGACGAATTTCTGCGGAAACTCACCCCGGTCTCGGAGGATTGCTACCGCAACGTCTACGCGGTCACGGTGGACGAACTCACCCGGCTGTCGAGTCTCGACGGGGAGGAGATCCGGGGGCGGCTCTACGGCGGCGCGATCACCGGGGGCGATATTTCGCTGCCCGCGTTGGGCAAATTTCTCGACGAACGGGCGAAAGCGCTCTTCAAGGCGCGCAGTCAGGCGACGCTCATCGGCGAAGCGCGGCGGGAGTTCCGGGAAGCCTGCGAAACGCGCGACCGGGCGGTGAACGACTGTTCCCGCCGCACCGAACTGGAAAAGGAACTCGGGGAACTCGAAGCGAAGACCGCCGCGCTCCGCGCCGGAGCCGAAGCCGCCGCGCGTACCGTCGGGGCGACGGAACTTTTGCTCAAGGCGCACCCGCGCTATCTGGAGCTTTGCGGACTCGACCGGGAACTCGCGGCGCTGCCCCCTATTCCCGAGGTGCCGGATTCCGCCGCGGCGCGTTCGGAGGAACTCTCGAAACGTCTGGCGGAAACGCGGCGCGACCTGCCCCCCGCTCCGGACGAAACGCGGATCGCGGTGCTCGCCGCCGAAGCCGCGCTCGTCGACCGGGAGCTCGCGGAAAACTCGGACCGCGAGATCCCGTTTCCGGACGACGCGGCGCTGTCGGAAGCCGAGGAACTCGCGCGGCGCGCGGCCGCGGCGGACCCGATGGAGAAAATACCGCTTGCCGTCTATCCCTTTTTGCTGGCGGGGTGCCTGATATTGTTGGCGGTCAGTTGGACGATCGGGCTGTCCGCCCCGGTCGTCGCCATGCTCGCCGTAGCGATGTTCGGCGGCGTGCTCGCCGTGCTGTTGGTGCACCGCGCGGCGAAGCGCCGTCACGCCGCCATGGTGGAAAAGATCCGGGCGGAGGCGCGGGAACGCTGGCGCCTCGTCTGCCCGCCGGAGGAGTTCGTGCCGACCCTGAAGCAGCGGCTCCGCCGCGAAACGCTCGCCGCCGAACTCCGCCGGATGCGCGAAAGCGGCGAAGCGCACGTCCGCGCCGCCGCGATGGAAAGAGAACTCCGGGATCTGTGCGCCCGCTTCGGCTGTGCCGACGCGGTGCAGATGCGGCAGTACGCGCAGCGCTCCGCTGAAGTTTCGGCGCGGCGGCGCCGCCGGGCGGAGACCGCCGCCGCGCTCGACGCGCTGCTGCCAAACGAAAAACAGCCGGAACTCGCCGGGTTCGATCCCGAAGCGGCACGGCAGCGCAGCGCCGAAGCCGCCCGGGTCAAAGCGGAAGCGGAAAAGGAGTTGTTTCTGCTCCATCAGCGCACCGGGGCGCTCGCCAACGAACTTGAGCACCTGCCGCACGGCGGGGAGATCGAGATCCTCAACTCCGAAGTCGAGCGGACGCGCTGCGAGTTGCGCCGCTTGGTGCGCGAATATCTGGTCGTCCGCGGCTGCCGCACGCTGCTCGACGCGGCGGTCGCCCGCTACGAACGGGAATCCCAGCCCGAGGTGCTGAAGCGCGCCGGGACGCTCTTTTCGGAGTTCACCGGCGGGCGCTACCCCCGCATTTACAAGTCCGCCGCCACGGGCGAACTCATCGCCTGCGACGCGCAGACCGACTTGGAAAAGACCTTCGGCGCATTGTCGCGCGGGACCCGCGAAGAACTGATGCTCGCCATGCGCCTCGCACTGATCGAATGCACCGAACGCGGCTCCGAACCCCTGCCCGTATGCTTCGACGACGTGGGCGTGGACTTCGACCCCGTCCGCCTCGAACGCGTCGAAACCGCGGTCGAAAAATTCGCCCGACCGCGGCAGGTGATCTGGTTATCCCACTCCTGACCGGAAGTTCAGAAGTGGATCAGATCGTCCACGCGGACGAGCTGCCCCGTGCGCATCGACGCGTTGCCGGCGATGCCGACGATGATCGAATTCGCCCCGGCGCGGAAGTCCGCGGCGTGGCCCAGCGGATCATCGGTGACGCCGCCGAAGAGGTGCCCCAGCAGATTCACGTCGCCGCCGCCGTGGGCGCCCTGTCCCTTGGCGATGTCGTACTTCTTCGGCGCCATCCAATGTTTCTGGACCAGGATCTGCGGGATCTCCGGACGGTCGCCGGCGGTGCGGTCCTCCTCGCGCATCCCGAAGATCGACATATCCTCGTTCGCCTTGGTCACTGGTTTTTCGACCACGTTGAATTCCAGCCGTCCCTCGGTGCCGTTGAAGCAGACGCGGTAGCCCTCCCACGGACAGTGGGCGCACAAGGTGTAGTTCATGACGACGCGGTTGCGGTAGCGCACCATCACGCTCATGTTGTCCTCGATGTCGATGCCGTCGCCGAAGACGCTCTGGTCGCGCTGATAGCCGTCGTACTTCTCGTTGTCGAGGTAGAGCATTTTGTCGCGCGGCGAAAGTTTATAGGCGAAGGGGTCTTTGGCGGCGAGTTCGTTCCCGTTCGCGCGCTGGTAGAACTGCTTCACGCCGCGCCGTTCGGCGTTGATCCGGCCGTAGAACTTGAGGTCGCCCATCGCGAAGACGCTCTCCGGCGTCGAATCGAGCCACCAGTTCACGAGATCGAAGTGGTGCGTCGATTTGTGGACGAGCAGTCCGCCCGAGTTGCATTTGTTGCGGTGCCAGCGGCGGAAGTAGTCCGCGCCGTGGCTGGTGTCGAGCAGCCACTCGAAGTTCACGGTGGTGATTTCGCCGATGATCCCCTCTTTGAGCAGGCGCTTGACCTCGGTGTTGCGCGGGGCGTAGCGGTAGTTGAAGGTCACGCGGTAGTTCCTGCCCGTCGCCTTCTGGGTGTCGATGATCTGCTGGCACTTTTGGGCGTCGATGGTCATCGGCTTTTCGCTGATCACGTCGCAGCCGAGTTCCATGGCGCGGCAGCCGTAGATGTGGTGGGTGCGGTCCATGCTGGTCACGATCACCGTGTCGGGGCGGACGGTGCGGATCATCTCGTCGAAGCGGTCGGCGGTGAACATCGGCACGTCCGGATAGTTGTCGCACTCCTTTTTGAGGTATTCGCGGTTGTAGTACTCCATGCGGCCGGGGTTGACGTCGCAGAGCGCGACCAGTTCCGCCCGGTCGCGGTAGGTCGACGCGACCGCCTTGATGTACATGCTGGAACGGTTGCCGGTGCCGACTACGGCGTAACGTTTCTTTTCCATTCCGGAAACTCCTTCGGATTTGATGATTCCTCTATACTGCCAACGATGGCGGTGTCAACGGTATAATATATAGGAGCGACGGCGATAAATCAAGCGCGAAGCGGAAAGCGGCGGAAACCGTTCGGAAAAAGCGTGAGTTTAAAAAGAATTGGCTCCGGCACCTGGATTCGAACCAGGAACCAAGTGGTTAACAGCCACCTACTCTACCATTGAGCTATGCCGGAGCGTTTCGTATAAAATACAGTCAGGTTTTCGAAAAATCAAGTACGGGAACGAAAATATTTGCTTTTTCGCGGCTCCGCATATTTGACCGCAAACGCCGGTATTGTTCACACACGCTCGTTGCGAGCGGGTCGCCCGCGAGCGCGCAGGGGGCGGGCGAGGCCGGCTTTTTGCCGGTCAAAAAGCCGACCGGGTGCACACCCGGGCATTGCGGCCGCGAGTTCAGCGCCCGCCGCAACGATGCGGCGGCCTATAAAATTAAATAAAACTACAATACGCACAGCACTGAAACGCGGAGCCCCGTCAGGGGCGAGCATTGGAATGTGCGGAGCGCAAGGTTTCCAAAAAGTACCCGACTCGTCCGCCGTAGCCTTGGCGGAGGTGGAAGCCCCGGCAAAGCCGGGGTGAGCCGCCTCAAATGGCGGCGAAGGCAACTTTTTGGAATTTCGCAGGCCGTGCGAAATTTAAAGGATCGTCTGCAAACCGACTCGCTTTCCTTGCGGAAGCGGCAAAAGGAGTTCGGGGAAAAGCGAAGGGCTTTTCCCCGATGGCGCGCATTGCACGCCCGGGGTGCGGGGCGGGGCTTGGCGGCGCCAAGCCGCAAAGCCCCGCATTCAGCCGCAAACGACCGTTTGCGGCACCCGCCGACGCGGATACAAACGACCAACCGGAAACAACCGCCCCGAACGGACACGAACGGACATGAACGGACATGAACGGACAAAGCGGGGCCGGAAACCGCGTGCCGATGTTTGGACCGCGCCGCAAAGCCACGCATTCAGCCGCAAACGACCGTTTGCAGCACGAATTCGACGGTTCAGTCAAGCAGCAGTTTCAGCTCGTCGAGGGTCAGCCCGCCGCCGGCGGCGGGATCGGCGATCACGGCGTCGAAGAGGCGGCGTTTCTTTTCCTGCAGCAGCAGGATCTTTTCCTCGATCGAGTCTTTGACGACGAGCTTCAGGATCGTCACCGGCTTGGTCTGACCGATGCGGTGGGTGCGGTCCGCCGCCTGGGCCTCGGCGGCGGGGTTCCACCACGGGTCGTAGATGATCACGGTGTCGGCTCCGGTGAGGTTCAGTCCGGTTCCGCCCGCCTTGAGGCTCAGCAGGAAGAGCGGTATGCTGGCGTCGCGGTTGAAGCGGTCGACATGCTTCTGGCGGTCGCGGGTGCCGCCGTCGAGGTATTCATAGGGGATCGCGTCGCGTTCGAGCTGCTTCTTGAGGATCTGCAGCAGCGAGGTGAACTGGCTGAAGAGCAGCACCTTGTGCGCGCTGTCGAGATTTTCGTGCAGGAGTTCCGTCAGGAGTTCGGTCTTGGCGGAGGGAATGGCGCTCCCGGCGCCGTCGGGAAGCAGTTCCGGGTGGCAGCAGATCTGGCGCAGCCGGAGCAGTATTCCGAAGATGGCGGCGCCGTTTCTGCCGGCGGAACTTCCGCGCAGCAGGGCGCGCCCCGCTTCGGCGGTGCGTTCGTAGAGCGCGCGCTGTTCGGGGGCGAGTTCGCAGTAGAGCGTAAGTTCCGACCGCGCGGGCAGATCGGGGGTCACCTTCGCCTTGGTGCGGCGCTTGATGAACGGCGAAGTGCGGTCGGCGAGTTCCTGTTTCAACTCCGGATCGTCGGCGGCGCTGCCGCAGTAGGTGCGGCGGAATTCCGCGAGCGAGCCGAGCATCCCCGGCTGGAGGAAATCCATGATGCTCCAGAGATCCTCGGGCGAGTTTTCGAGCGGGGTGCCCGAGAGGACGATCCGCCGCCCGGCGGTGAGGTTCTTGCAGCTCTTGGCGTTGCCGGAGCCGGGATTTTTGATGTGCTGCGCCTCGTCGAGCACGAGCAGCGCGAAGCGGCGTTTTTTCAACTTTTCCGCGTTCAGCCGGGCGGCGGCGTAGGAAAGGATCACGAGATCGTTGTCGTCCAGCAGTTTGGCGACATCGCGGCGACCGGGTCCGTTGAGGGTGCCGACGCGCATTCCGGGAATGAAACGGTTGGCCTCTCTCTCCCAGTTGGTGACGAGCGAGGCGGGGCAGACGACTAACGAGGGGTCGGCGCCGACCCCCGAGCGCGACGCCAGCAGCGCCAGCAGCTGCACGGTCTTGCCGAGCCCCATTTCGTCCGCGAGCAGCGCGCCGAAGCCGCGGTCGCCCAAAAACTGCATGAATTCGACGCCCTCCTTCTGATAGGGACGCAGTTCGCCCCGGAAGGTGAAGCGCGGCGGAGGAGGCGGCGCGGCGGCGCGCCCGCGGTAGAGTTCGGGCACGCGGGCGCCGGGGAGAAGTTCGCCGAGCGTGTTGAAAAACGCGGTGTCGCGGTAGGCGAGGAAGAAGCCGGTGTCTTCGACGCTGCCGCGGCGCAGGATCTTCGCCGCGCCCCGTATCCATTTGGCGCACCGGTGCGGCAGCGAAACGGGGCGTCCGCCGAAGAAGAACGCCCGGCGATTTTCCCGGACGGCGGCGAGAACGGTATCCCACGGGATCTCGGCGCCGCCCGAAGTGAAACGGCACGACAACCGCCAGCCGTCCTCCGCGCCGCCGAGCAACGCGCACGACACCGCGAGTTCCGGCACTCCGTTGGCGACTTCACAAAGCCCCGCGCCGACGGCGACGGGGAAACTGCGGCGCAGTTCTTGCCACGCGGAGTCGAAGAACAACGTGATCCTTTCGCCGCCCGCGAGCTCCGCCGTGCCGCCGCTGATCGCGGTGAAGCCGAATAACGCGAGCGCGGATTCGAAGCGCCGCTCCAACGCGGCGTCGCGGCGCCAGACCCGGCCGCCGGAGCATTCCAGATTGCCGCTTCCGGGGGCGTAGAAGCCGCCGCACTCCCGTCCGGGATAGACGAACGACCACGCGAAGCGGAGTTTTTCCTCCGCGCCGTCGAAGACGCCGTCGCAGAACACTTTTCCCGACAGCACCGGGGGACTCACGGAACGGATCTTCACCACCGGCAGCGGAAAGTCGGCGGGCGGCTTCGACTCCAGCGGCGACGAGCGGAAGAAACTGCGCAGAAAGCCGATCTCGCACTTGCCCGGCACGAAGAAGTAGTCGCGGCCGCAGCCGATCCAGCACCCGGAACGCCCCGCGACCATCTTCACCGACGACACCGCCAGCGGAGCCCTTTCGATCAGCACGCCGGGATACAATTTGCCGCCATTTTCGAGCAGCGCCGGTTCCGCGCGTTCGGGGCGGATCGCCAGCGCCTTGCCGTCGCGGAAGAAGCGCGGGAAACCCACGAGCGAGTGAAACAGCTCGGCAGTAAGCTCCGAATCGAGCGCCACCCCGGCGCCGTCCGCCTCGCCGTAGAGCGCGAGAAAGCGGATGATCTGCTGTTCCTGCAGCGAAAAATCCTCGTAGCGGACGACGACGTTCAACGTCTTGTCGAAGTACAACTTGCGCAGATTGTTCAGATTGCCGGCACTCTCGCGGCCCGCCTCGCACAGCCGCACGCGGAGCGTCATGTTCTCCCACTTGCTCGGCACGTGGGGGGCGGCGCTCTGCGCCTGGATCGTCAGCTCCGCCCCGGAGCGGCGGGCGCGTTCGATCAGCTTGGGGAGCGTCTGCGTCCGCAGTCCGGCGTAGTATGCCGGCTGCTCCTCCACGTCGCGGTCGCGCAGCGGAAAGCGCCCGGCGTACATGACCAGCGCCGCCGCGTGGGAACAGACGATATCGCCGCAGGCGTCGCACTCCGCGCGCATCGTTTCTCCGGTCGTCACCGTCGTTTCGACGCGGGGGGCGTTCGCAGGGGCGAAGACACCGTGCAGTCTGCCGTCGCCGTCGCGCCATGCGCCCATCAGCGCTCCGGATTTGAGCAGAGCCTTGGCGTCTTTGACCGCCGCTTCGCCCGCGGCGGCGATGAGCTGATTTTCAAAATTTCCCTTGCCGGACATGGAGCCGATCCGTCATTTAAGGCATTGCGCGGCGCACCGCCGCACCGCCGTTTTTTTATAGTTCAAGCCGATTAACATAGCACGCCGTTCCGATGTTTTCAATTAATGAAACGGCTTTTTCGGAGATACTTGCACCTACGGTGCGGGAAGACGGCGGGGGAATCGGCACGGCACAGGGGAGCCCGTGCCGCCGGCGGCGGCCGCGGGCGCGACAGACAGCGTTACCGGAATACCGGAAACGGATTCACCGCTTCCGGTGGCGCAGTCGGTGGTAAAGCATCGCGTTGCGCCATCGGCAAATACGGTCGACGACACGTCTTGCCGCACGGACGAAGGGATTGCGGTGCAGCCGCTTGATCTGCTCCATAAGACAGAAGGTCTCGCACTCGGCGGCGCTCATGGGCGCGCCGGCGATCCAGCGGCGCACGACCGCCTGCACCACATCGAGGGGCAGTTCCGGGGCGTAAACATCGTAAAAACGCACGAGGTTCACCCGCTCGCCGCGGCGGAAGCGGCCGCAGTAACAGTCGTAGTACGGACAGCCGCCGAGTTTGCCGCCGATGATGATCGCAAAGGTCCCGGTGGCGTTCGCGACATGCCCGAAACAGCTGTCCACTGCGACAAGCAGCTGCGCCGAAGCGATGATCCCGGCGGCGAGCTGCAGATCCATGGCTCCGGTACGGTCGATATACAGCGGGTGTTCGAGATTCAGCACCCGGTGGATGCCGATCTCGACGACGGGGATCCCGGCGGCGAAGAACATCCCCGCCAGCTCCCGCCATTGACGTTCCGGGAACAGGCGGTTCTTGCCGTTGCTGCAGCAGTGGAAAACGACATAACGTTCCGGCAGTCCCGAAATTTCCATATCGGGGCGGAAATAAAAACGCGGAGTATCGTCCAGCGGCGGCAATCCGGCGCTGACGGCGAATTGTTCCAGCAGGCTCGGCACCGTTTCCTGCGGCTGACCCGCCGCCTTTTTCGGTCTGTTCTTCGCACCGGAGGCGTCGAAGTGGAAATTGAGTTCGAAACTTATCGTGTCGCCCGGGAGTTTTTTCTTGAGTTCCAGATACTCCTCGGCGTTTTGGACGGTGACGACCTCGTCGATGTCCGGAGAATAGCGCAGCAGTTCCGCATAAGCCGGTTTGGTGTACCAGCGCAATTTGCGTTCGGGATATTGCGATTTGAGGTAACGGAAGATCGGTTCCGAAGTCACGATGTCGCCGATCCTGCCCAATTCGCAAACGGTGAGCAGTTTTTCATCCTTCTGCATTTATGGTATTCCTCCCCTGCGGGATATCATGGCCCGTGATCCGCGAAGGAGCGGGACCGATCTATTGACAACGCATCCGGGATCCGTTTATCGAACCGCCGTCGCCGATGGATGCAAATACGGGATAAAAATTAGCATGAAATCGAATTTTTTCAAGCGCCGGGCGCCTTTCCTCGGGTAAATCGGCGCAAGGCAGATTACCATGCGATTTTCACTTGCCGCTTTTCGGCGCGGCGGACGCCGGTTTCCAGCGGTGGAAACGCAGAAATCCGGTAAGTTTCAACTCCTTCGCCCGGGTCCTGCCGATATATCCCGCGTGCGCCGAAAAACCGTCGCCGCAACGGAAACGCGCCCGCACCGTGGGCGCAAAACCCTGCATGGTGGTGGTCACGGCGAGGCCGTTTCGGACGAAGGTGACGCTCTTGGCCTTGGCGAAGCCGTGGTTCGGCTGAATCTTCACCGGACGCCCGCTGCGGCAGATCGCGTCGAAATCGTCGAGCATCGACCACGCGGGGCGGAGAAAGTGCACCTCGATCTCGGCGTCGGTGTCGCGTGCGATCTCGGCGTCGACGCGCATCACCGGCGAGTCGCGGCGGATCGTGTAGGTGTAGACCGCCCTGGCGTTGCCCGGCGCCGTCTTGTCGCCGTGCACATGGCAGTAGACCCCGTAACAGCGGATGGAAAACACTTCGGGAGTATCGGTCACTACCTCCTGCTCCGCCCACAGATCGGCGTAGAGCCAGTAGGAGATCTTGTCGCACACCACCCGGTCGAGAAAGCGCACGACGGGCGGGAATTTCTCGCCCCGCGGCGTTTCGAACCACACCGGGAACATGTGCCCGGGGAAGAAGGTGCAGCGGAAGTGCCGGTTGGTCACGACGAGGTAGTTCGTCCCCGGCTTGCGCTCGCTCATCCCGCCGGCGGCGAAGACGCCCATGCTTGCCGCGATCAGCAGTACCGAAAGGAGTTTTTTCATCATTTCCGCACCTCCGCACCGACTTTTGCCATATCGTCCCACGGGTCCGGCTCGCCATTCGCCCCGGCGATCACCTCGAAGGCGCCGGAGAAGCGCCGGAGCAGCGCCGACGCGTCCTTGCCCTCCGGGACGGCGAGGACGGCGAGGAACTCCCGGTACTTGAGCGAGACGGCGAGTTTCAATGTTCCGCCACCGAACTCCCGGCTTTCCCGGCGGCCGTCGCTGTAAAAGATGTGAAGTTTACCCTTGGGCGCCGCGGTGACGACCGTGTTTTCCGCCGGGGCCCGGTCGGTATTGGCGACGAGGATCGCCTTCACGCCGTCGACTTCCCACGCGCAGCTCTGCAGCGGTTCGGTGCGGAGTTTCAGCGTGCCCTGATTGCCCCACACCTTCTTCACGGGCGTCTGCGGCTTTTCGAAGCGCGGCGGGCGCGCCATCATGCCGCGGTCGAAGAAGTCAATCATCGCCGTTCTCAAGTGTGCATACTGCTTGATGAGCGGGCGATTTTCGCGCATCACGGGATCGGCGAGGTAGCGGATGCTGAACCACCCGAGCTGCATGCCGTTGAAGGTCTGAAAGGTCAGCTTGGCGGGGACCGCTTCGAGATCGATGAACTTGACCTTTTCCCGCGCATCGTTGCCCCACTCCAGACCGACCATCTGCGACCGCCCGGAGTAGACGAGCGGGAACAGCGGCACCTGACCGTCGTACATCCAGCGCCAGGTCAGACCGCCGTCGAGGTTGCCGACAGTCGTCTCGGCGATGTCCTCGCCCACCGTCACCGCTTCGGGGGCGAGGCGCTTCCAGTGTTCCCGCAACTTGCGGTAGACCCGGCGGTGCCCCTGCATGTACCAGACGTCGGGATCGGCGCAAAAGTGCCCGTGTTCCGCCGAGTGGCACGGGCGGTGGCTCCCCGCGCCGACCTGATCCAGATAGACGCCGTCGGCGCCGTGGATCACCAGATTGTCACACTCGCGGAACATCTCTTTTTCGTACGTCTCCGTCGCCGGGCAGACCACGTAGAACTGCCGGCCGAACCACGACGGGAACGGCGAACCGTCGGCGCGCTTGACGGTGGCGGGAAGGCCCACCTTCGTGAAGCGGTAATCTTCGTCGCGGCGGTCTTTTTCTTCCCAGATGTGGGCGTTGATGTAGGGGATCACCCGGTAGCCCGCCCGCTGCATCGCGCTCATCCGGTCGACGAAGTCCGGGCTGGCGGGGTGGTGCGGCCAGTCGCGGGTGAAGTGCAGATTCCACTCGTAGAAGTGCACCACCTGTCCGGGGGCGCCGACGTACTTTTTCCACCTGGCGAGGGCGTCGAGCTCCTCGAGCCACTTGCGGTAGTGCATGTAGTTCTGCCAGCGGCCGATCCAGATCGCGTTGGAGCGGAACCACGCGGGGCACTCCGGATTGGGCGCGCCCATGCTCCACCACGGCGGCTTGATCCGGTCGAGCAGCGCCCGGTAGGCAAGTCCGGCGTCGTACCAGTCGCCCCGGAAGAGCGTCAGCGACGCCGCGCACTCGGGATCGAACGCGTTGCACTCCGGAAACTTGCGGTAGGGTACGTCCCACGTGAAGGTCGCCTCGGCGAACTCTCTGCCGACGTTGTGCGATGGATACTTCGCCCGCCCGCGCGGGTCTTCGACCGCGAACATCACGCCGCCTTTGGCGTCGTAGTACGCGCCCATCTGCATCGAAGCGCGCCCGCGCGGGTAGTGATCGGTGTAACCCGCCAGATTGGCGGAGGCGTTCTTGTACTCGACCCCCGACATGATGGGCACGAGCAAGGTGTCGTTCCCGTCCTTGAAGGTGTTGAGCGCGAGCGCGGGGAATTTCACCCTTTGCAGCAGCGCCTCGGGGGTGCGGTTACGCACGGTCAAAGTGTACTCCAGCCGGTCGTCGACGTAGCGGAACTTCATCGTGTAGTAGAAAGAGAACGGGAAGGCTTTGGTCGGCTTGTGCTCGCCCGCGAAGGCGAACTCCCAGCCGCCGTCCTTTTCGACCGGTCTTTCGACCATGCGGCGGGTGATATCCGGCGAAAGCCCGCTCAATGCGCGGCTCTTGCGCGCCTTGTCCCAGTAGAAGACCTCGAAGAAGGGGTTGTTCCACGCGAGTAACTCGCGGTCCGCCTTGACGTCGTAGAACGACGCGACGGTGGCGTATTCGCCGTCGTCGACGACGGTGAGCCGGCTGTGGGGACCGGCGAGGGTCTGCACGCCCGATCCGGCGGCGCGGGCGCGTTTCCGGTCCGGCTTTCCGAGCAGCGCGGCGTTGCGGAGCGCTGCGAGTTCCGACTTTTCCTCCGGCGTCTTTCCCCGCGCGGGGTCGAGTTCGCGCTTTGCGTCGGCGGTCAATGTCTTCGGTACGAGGAAGCGCGGCACGAGGCGTTTGTCGGCGAGAACGAGACTTCTGACTTCGCTTTCGGCGAGCGCGCGGTCAAGGACTTCGAGTTTTTCCACCTGCCCCGAGTAGTTCCAAATCTTCGGGTTGAAGGTGCGGCTGTTGGGCTCGACTGCGCAGGCGACGAGCGGACGACCCGCGTCCTTCCACATGAAGCGATCCAGCGTCCGCGCCGCGACGAGCCCGCCGTCGAGGTAGATTTTGACCTCGGTGCGGTCGATCCCCTGCGCCTTTTCCACATAGCGAGAGAGAGTAAGCACGTACTGGTGGAGTTCGCGGTCCTCCTCGCTCAACACGGCGTCGCTCATGACCCCGGCCTTGGCGACGTCCTGATTCCATGTGCCGTTCCCGGCGTTGGAGGCGTAGAAGTACAGTTTTTGCTGGCGGATGCCGAAGAAGAACTCCCCGCTTTTGTAGAAAAATACCGCGTAGGGGGCGGGGCGCTTGAGCGGCGGGGCGAGTTTCGGCTGCTGGTCGTATCGGCCCGTGAAGATGAAGGTCGCGCCGCGCACCGGATCGAGTTTGTACGCCTTGTCGAGTTCGACCGCCCCGGTCCCGTCGCACGCCAGCGGCGGCGAATAGTTCCGCACGATGTCGGCGCCAAGCGTCCCGCACAGCAAAAGCGCCGCCGCCAAAAACCGCGATTTCCCGAAAATTCCCATGATCGGTCCTCCCCGTATATATCACTGGCAACGTTCTACTATAGCATCTCCGGGCGGCTTTTCAAATCCGCCGCCCGCGTTTCGTTTTCAGCGACATTTGTATAGTGCGTAAGGGATCCACCGGGCGGCGGGAAGCGATCCGGCCGCCTTTCGCTTTTTCGAGGACGGTGGTGCGGTTGTTTTCCGCCCTGCGGCACCCTTGAAAAATTATCCTCAAATGATATATTATCTGCACACATACAATTATTGACCGAGGCAAAAAAATCGGGGGCTTCCATGAAAAAACACTTTTACGTCTTCTCGCTTTCCATCGTGACGATTTGTTGCGCAGCGCTGCTATGCGGGTGCAAAACCGAAGCGCCGCGCATCACTCAGGTCGCCATCATCGACACGCTGCTCGGCGGGATGTACGACGGCTCCGCCACGGTCGGCCAGCTCAAATCCTGGGGCGATACCGGGATCGGCACCATGCATCAGCTGGACGGCGAGATGCTCGTGGTCGACGGGGTGGTCTATCAGGTGAAATACGACGGTTCGGTGAATCGTCCGGCCGATTCGGAGACGATCCCGTTCGCCACTGTCGTGAATTTCGTCCCCACCAAGCGGATAAAGCTGGAAAACATCAAATCGTTCAAGCATTTCGAGGCGCAGATCCCGCAGTACATCGCCAACCGTAACGTTCCGGTCGCGGTCCGTTTCACCGGCAAATTCTCCTTCATGCACACCCGCTCCGTCGAACGGCAGAAAAAACCTTACCGCCCCTTGATCGAGGCCTCCAAGAATCAGGCGGAGTTCAAGTTCGAAAACATTTCGGGGGATATGGTCGGATTTCTGTTCCCCAAATACGTCAAGGGGATGAACGTTCCCGGCTGGCATCTGCATTTCATCGACAAAGACCGCCGCTGCGGCGGGCACACCCTGGATTTTTCCATGCTCGACGGTGAACTGGAGATCTGCGAGGTCTACGATTTCCGGGCGGTTTTTCCGGCCGGATCCGACCATCTGGCAAAACTGGATCTGAACAAGGACCGCGGTCAGGAACTGAAGAAAGTGGAATCCTCCCGCGAATACCCGCACCTGTTGTAAACCCCGGGCGAAGTGATCCCGGCATGAAAAAACATTTTCCCGTTCTTTCCCTTTCGGCGATGATTTGCTGCGCGGCGCTGTTCTGCGGGTGCGCGGCGACAGCGCAGCCCCGCATCACCCAGGTCGCCATCATCGATACCCTGCTGGGGGGGATGTACGACGGCTCCGCAACGGTCGGCCAGCTCAAATCCTGGGGCACCCTCGGGATCGGCACCATGCATCAGCTTGACGGCGAGATGCTGGTGGTGGACGGCGTGGTCTACCAGGTGAAATACGACGGTTCGGTGATCCGCCCGGGCGATTCGGAAACGATCCCCTTCGCCACCGTGGTCAATTTCGTTCCCTCCAAACGGATCCGGCTGGGAAACATCAAGTCCTTCAAGGAGTTTGAAAAGCAGATCCCGCGGTACATCGCCAACCGGAACGTTCCGGTCGCGGTCCGTTTCACCGGCAAATTCTCCTTCATGCACACCCGTTCCGTCGAACGGCAGGAGAAACCTTACCGCCCCCTGATCGAAGCCTCCAAAAATCAGGCCGAATTCAAATTCAAGAACATCTCCGGCAATATGGTCGGATTCCTGTTCCCCAAATACGTCAAAGGGATGAATGTTCCCGGCTGGCATCTGCATTTCATTGACAAAGACCGTCGCTGCGGCGGGCACATCCTGGATTTCTCCATGCTCAACGGCGAACTGGAAATCTGCGAGATTTATGATTTCCGGGCAGTCTTCCCCGCCGGATCCACCCATCTGGCGCAGCTGGATCTGAACAAAGACCGCGGTCAGGAACTGAAAAAAGTGGAATCCTCCCGCGAATGACCATTCCGCGCAGCTGTTGAAATTCCCGGTGACATGATCCCGGGATGAAAACAGGAACAGGCGGCCGGAGAAATCCGGCCGCCTTTCGCGTTTTAAAGGGTCTGCCGCAGCGGTTTTCAGGACGTGAGCTCGCGTCACGCCGCAGTCTTGCGCGGTGTCCGACCTGTCCGACCTTATTTTCCCCGGTAAAGGAAATCCAGGAAGAGTTTGCAGCCGTCAAGCAGGCTCGCCGTTTCCACTTTTTCCTCTC
>CACZPY010000149.1 GCA_902783135.1 uncultured bacterium | reverse complement strand
TATTCACGATTCGGAAGGAGATTTGACATGAAAAGAAAACTTTTCACACTGATCGAGCTGTTGGTCGTCATCGCCATCATCGCGATCTTGGCTGCGATGCTGCTGCCTGCGCTGCAGCAGGCGCGCGACCGGGCGCAGGGGACCAAATGCGTCGGCAACCTCAAGCAGATGTCCACGACCGGCAGTCTCTACTTGAACGACAACCGCAACTTCTGGCCGTCGCCGAACCACGGCGCCACGCAATGGAGCGACGATTTCGCCTACGGCAACTGGGTCTCGCGGCTCGCGTGGCAGAAGTATCTGCCCAAACCTTCCACTCTGCTCTACAACTCCTCCGGTCGTCCGGGGTGGCTGAGCTGTCCGGTGATCCCGCTCAAGGAGGCTTCCGGAGTGACTGCGTCGCGGGATATCCAGGCCTACGCCGCCATGTACAACAACTACAGTCAGGCGAGCACCTGCTGGGGCATTTCGCTCAACAACCCGGCGTTTTCGCGCGGCTTCAAAAACGGCGCCGGGCCCTCCGGCACCCCGGCCGAAGAAAATCTGCCGATGAGTTCCCGCGTGTGGTTTGCCGACGGCATATCGAGCATGTCCGGGGTGTCGCGGATGCTGTTGGCCTCGAACAACAATACCGCGCTGGCGGATTATGCGCAGATCGCCCCGATCCACAACGGTCGCGCCAATTTCTCAACTTGGGGCGGCAATGTCACGAGCGAGAATTCCGACGGGCTCAAACAATACTACATGCCGTACGGCGGAGTCACCGGCAACGACACCCAGTTCATGCGCAACATCCGCTATTACACGACACCCGATCTGGTCGGCAGCGGTACGCCGACCATGCCCTGCGGAGAGTGAGCCGGGAAAACGGATCATGGCCAAAGCAATACCGGAATGGTTCCGCAACGCGGTCTTCTACGAGATCTATCCGCAGAGTTTCCGCGACTCGAACGGTGACGGGATCGGCGACTTCGGCGGGATAATCGAAAAGCTGGACTATGTGAAAAGTCTCGGCGTGGACGGCATTTGGCTCAACCCCTGCTTCGATTCGCCGTTTCAGGACGCGGGGTACGACGTCCGCGACTATCGCAGGACCGCTCCCCGCTACGGAACGAACGCCGATCTCGAGCGGCTCATCGCCGAAGTGCATGAGCGCGGGATGCGCATACTGCTCGATCTCGTACCGGGGCACACCTCGCTCGAACATCCGTGGTTCAAGTCGGCGGTATCGCGCACCAAGACCCGGTACGACAACTACTACGTCTTCACCGACGGCCCCGACCCGGATCAGGACGGCTATCCGTTCATCTCGGGATACGGCGAGCGCGACGGCTTTTACATGACCAACTATTTCTACTCGCAGCCGGCGCTCAACTACGGCTTCAGCGACCCCAAGCCGGAGTGCCCGTGGCAGATGGACTTCCGGGACGAACGGCTTAAGCCGCTCCGCGAAGAGATCCGGAAGGTGATGAAGTTCTATCTGGATGCCGGGTGCGACGGCTTCCGCGTCGATATGGCGTTCAGCCTGATCAAGGGCAAAGCCGGACGCGACGAAGCGTTGAAGGAGCTGTGGCTCGACTGGTCGTCGTGGATGAAGTCCGAGTACCCCGAAGCGGTGCTGGTGGCCGAGGGCGGCCGTCCCGACCTTGCCTTCGACTGCGGTTTCGATTCGGATTTCCTGCTCTCGTGGGGCAGTCCCAAACGCGCCAACCGGGCGATGTTCCGCGCCGAGGCGTACGAGTATTACACCAATCGGCTTAAACCGGATACTCCCCGGAGCTTCTTTTCGCGGGAAAGTTCCGGCAACTCGCGCGACTTCATGGACGAGGTCGAAGCGTTGCTCGCGCACGACGGCGGGGAAGCGCGCTTTTCGATCGTGACCGGCAACCACGACGTGACGCGGCTCTGCCGCAACCGGGATGCGAATGACCTCAAAGTCGCCTTCGCCTTCATTTTCACCATGCCGGGGCGCCCCTTTCTCTACTACGGCGACGAGATCGGCATGAGATATCTCGAAAAGGCGGGCAACGTGGAAGGCAGTTACGGCCGCGGCGGCGGGCGTTCGCCGATGCAGTGGGAGCGGGGAAACAAGGCCGGATTTTCCGATGCCGACCCGGAAAAGTTCTACATCATGCCCGACCCCGATCCGGAGCGCCCCTGCGTGGCGGATCAGGAAAACGACCGGGATTCGCTTCTCAACTTCACCCGCAGACTGATCGAACTCCGCCACGCCCATCCGGCGCTCGGAGCCGAGGGGAAACTCCGCCGCATCGTCTCGGAGTACGCGGATGCCCCGCTCGTCTACGAACGCGAACTCCACGACGAACGCTTCCTCGTCGCGCTCAATCCGGCGGCGAAGGCGGCGGCGCTTGAGATCGCACTGCCCGGTGAGGGCGCTCCGGAACAGCTCGTCGGCGTCGGCGAGGTGAGCGTCACGCGGAAACTCGGTACGACTTCGGTCGCGATGTCCGGAGTCTCGGCGGGCGTATTCAGACTTTAAGCAAAAAAACAGGTGCATATTCACCCAAAAATAAAGAAGAAACGTCATCATGAGTTCTCAAACTCCCAACGAAATGCGCTTCCCGGCGGAAGCGCTGAAAAAGAGCTGCCGGGAAGTGTTTTCCGCGATCGGCGTCCCGGAGGCGGACGCGACGGTCATCGCCGACACGCTGGTATTGACCGACATGCGGGGCATCCACTCGCACGGGGTGATCCGTTCGGCGAGGTACATCGACTGTATCAAAGCGGGCGGTATCAAACCCGCCGCCGAGCTCGAGATCCTCGACGATTCGCCGTGCGCCGTCCGCACCAGCGCCGCGGGCGGGCTCGGCATTCCGGCGGCAAGCAAAGCCGTCGACCTCGCCATCGAGCGCGCCAAACGCCACGGCGTCGCGGTCGTCACGGTCAGCCACAGCGACCACTACGGTGCGGCGGGCATCTACGCGATGCGCTGTGCCGACCGCGGGCTCGTCGGCATGTCGATGAGCAACACCTGCCCGCTCGTCGCCCCGGCGGGCGGAGCCAAGGCCACCATCGGCAACAACCCCTTCAGCTACGCCGCTCCGGGCGGCAAGTACCGGGCTATCCTCTTCGACATCTGCATGAGCGTCGTGGCGAGCGGCAAGCTGATCATCGCCGCCGCCGAGGGGAAAAAGATCCCGAAAGACTGGATCCTCGACGCGAACGGCAACCCGACCGACGATCCGTCCGAAATTTACCGCGATGCGATCATGCTTCCCTTTTCCGCGCACAAGGGCTACGGTTTCGCGGTGATGGTGGAGCTGTTGAGCGCGGTGCTCGCGGGCGCCGGCATCACCGAGGATGTGAAGTCGTGGAACACCGTGCCGGGGCGCGACGCCGACACCGGGCACTGCTTCATAGTGCTCGACCCCGCGTTCTTCGGCGGGCTGGACGAGTTCAAGAAGCGCACCGATCTGTTGATCGACCGCCTCGTCGCCACTCCGCCCGTTGCGGGCGTCGACCGCGTACGCTACCCCGGCGAGATCGAGTTCGGGCGCGAGGCCGACGCCTTGAAGAACGGCGTGCCGCTCCCCGCCTCGTCGGTCGACGAACTCCGCCGCGCCGCC
>CACZPY010000148.1 GCA_902783135.1 uncultured bacterium | reverse complement strand
GGCGTGGACGAGATCGCGATGAACTTCATCCCGCACCTCGTGCCGATGAACCGCGGCATCAATTCGACGATCCTCTTCGACGCGAAGGAGGGGGTTACGCTCGAAGATGTCGGCAAGGCGCTCACCGACGCCTACGGCGACGAGCAGTTCGTCCGCATCCTGCCCGCGAAGCGCACCTGCGAGACCAAGTACGTCTTCATGACCAACACCTGCGAGATCGGTTACAACCTCGATCCGCACACCGGCAAGATCATCATCACCAGCGCCATCGACAATCTGACCAAGGGCGCGGCGGGACAGGCGGTGCAGTGCATGAACATCCGCTTCGGACTGGACGAGGCGGCGGGTCTGTTGTGAAGTGAAGAAGATCTGGATCATCGCAGGAGAAAGTTCCGGCGATCTCTACGGAGCGAATCTGGCGCGGGAACTCAAGGCGCTTGCCGCCGCGAACGGGGAGGAACTGGAACTTTCCGGCATGGGCGGTCCGCGGATGATCCAGGCGGGGGTCCCGGTGCTGGTCGATTCGACCGAACTCGGGGTGATGGGCATCTTCGAAGTGACGAAACTGCTCTTCACCTTCATCGGGATCTTCTTCAAACTGCTCCGCGCCGCGAAGCGCGAACGCCCGGACGCGGTGATCCTGATCGACTATCCCGGCTTCAATCTGCGCTTTGCGAAGGCGCTGTACAAGGCGAAGATCCCGGTGGTGTGGTATGTTTCGCCGCAGGTTTGGGTGTGGGGCAAGCGGCGCAAGCCGGTGTTGGCGCGGGTCTGCTCCAAGATGCTGGTGATCTTCCCGTTCGAGACGGAGGTCTACGCGGATACCCGATTGGACACCGAATTCGTCGGGCATCCGCTGATCGACATCGTCGCCGCGCGCACCGATCCGGCGATCCGGCGCTCCCCGGATACGGTGCTCTTGCTGCCGGGCAGCCGCAGCATGGAGATCGAACGGCTGCTGGAGCCGATGCTGGCGACGGTCCGGGAGGTCGGCGCCCGGCACCGGGAGTTGAAGTTCCACCTCGCCGCCCCGCGGGAAAAGATCGCTTCGCTGTGCCGTAAGATCATCGACCGCTTCCGCCGCCGTCACCCCGACTTGCCAGAGGTGGAGGTTTCGGTCGGCGACACCGGATACTGGTTGCAGCGCGCGGGGTGCGGACTGGCGTCGAGCGGCACCGTGACCGTCGAGGCGGCGGTGGCGGGGCTGCCGCTCGTGGTCGGTTACAAACTCAACTTCTTCACGCTGCTGCTCGCCTCGGTGCTGGTAAAACTCTACCGGGGATTTTTCACCATGACCAACATCATCGCGGGACGCGCGGTCTATCAGGAGTTTCTGCAGTGGCGTTTCGCCCCCAGGCACCTCGTGCCGGCGCTGGAGGCGATCCTGCCCGGCGGCAGCCGCAGCGCCGAGGTCGAAACGGGGATGACCGAGGTGCGCAACGCCCTCTCCGCCCGGAGCGGCAACGCGGCGCATCAGGCGGCGCTCGCCTGCTGGAGCGTCGCGGAGCATTCCCGGAAAGGCGGGACGGCATGACGGCGCAGATATTGACGCTGATCCTCGGCGTCGTCGGGGCGGTGCTGCTGTGCTTCGGCGCGGACGGACTGGTGCGCGGCGGCGCGGCGCTGGCGCGCCTCGCCAAGGTGCCGACGCTGGTGATCGGCCTCACGGTGGTCGCCTTCGGAACGAGCGCGCCTGAACTGGTCGTGAGCATCGACGCGTCGCTGCGCGGCGCGGGCGACATTTCGGTCGGCAACGTGGTGGGGTCGAACATCTGCAATATCGCGCTGATCCTCGGCGTGAGCTCGCTGGTGCGTCCGCTGCCGGTGAATAGATCGCTCTTCAAACTCGATCTGCCCGCCATGGCGGCATCGACGCTGCTGCTGACGTTGTGGTGTTTCTTCGCAGGCGGCGTCGGGCGCTTGGGCGGCGGACTTTTCGTCCTGCTGCTCATGCTCTACCTCGTCAAACGCTTTTACAACGCCCGCCGCGACCCCGCCGACGCCGCCGCGCTCGCCGCCGAGGCGGAGGAGGCGCCCGCGATGCGCTGGTACACGGCGGCGGGGCTGACGCTGCTGTCGGTCGTGATGCTGAT
>CACZPY010000147.1 GCA_902783135.1 uncultured bacterium | reverse complement strand
TCGAGGAGCTGCGGCGCCGCGCCGCCGCGGGCGAAAAGTACGACCTGGTGATCGTCGACCCGCCGAAGCTCGTCGCCTCGCAGCGCGACCTCGGCCGCGGCTGCCGCGCGTATCAGGATCTGGCGCGGCTGGGATTCGCGGTAACGGCTCCGGGGGGCTTCATGCTGAACCTTTCCTGCTCCGGGCTGCTGACGATGGATCTGTTGGAAAAGATCACCGCGGCGGCGGCGCTCGAAGCCGGAGTTTCGGCGCGGCTCGCCGGAACGGTGCGGCAGGCGGCGGATCATCCGGTCAATACCGCCGTCCCAGAGGGTGCGTATCTCAAGGGGCGGCTCAACTATGTGGACTCAAAATAACGGGATTTTTCCATTTTCCTGGATCATCAAGGATAAAAAAACAAAACAACAAAAAAAGGAGATGGGCAAATGGACAAGGTGAAGATCGCGATCATCGGCGTCGGTACGATGGGCTCCGCCCACGTGGCGACCATCGACAAACTGGACAACTGCGTCGTGAGCGCGCTGTGCGACATCAACCCCGATGTGCGCAAGAAGTACGCGAACCGCAAGGATACGGCGATCTTCGCCTCCGCGGACGAACTCTTCGCCAAGGGCGACTTCGACGCGGTGATCGTGGCGGTGCCCCACTACTTCCACGTGCCGCTCGCGTTGCAGGCGCTGGAACACGGCAAGCACGTGCTGACCGAAAAGCCGATCTCGGTGCATAAGAAACTCGCGCGGCAGCTGGTGGAGGCGATCCCCAAGTATCCGGACCTCAAGGTGGCGGCGATGTTCAATCAGCGCACCTTGAACGCGCATAAGAAGATCAAGCAGCTGATCGACACCGGCGAACTCGGCGAGATCCGCCGGATCAACTGGATCATCACCACGTGGTTCCGGTCGCAGTACTACTACGACTCGGGCGACTGGCGCGCGAGCTGGCGGGGCGAGGGCGGCGGCGTGCTCCTGAACCAGTGCCCGCACCAGCTCGATTTGATGCAGTGGTTCTTCGGACTGCCGAAGAAGGTCACGGCGTTCCTGTCGCTCGGCAAGTATCACGACATCGAAGTCGAAGACGAGGTCACGGCGTATCTGGAGTATCCGAACGGCGCGACGGGAGTCTTCATCACGACCACCGGCGAGGCTCCGGGAACGAACCGGCTGGAGATCTGCGGCGAGCGCGGACGGCTGGTCTATGAGAACGGCAAGATCGGTTTCCTCCGCAACGAGATCCCGACCACCGAGTTCCGCACGACCTCCAAGTCGCAGTTCGGTTCGCCGGAAAAGTGGGAGATCAACGTGCCGTACAAGCCGGACGTCAAACAGCAGCACATGAACGTGATCGAGAACTTCGCGAACGCGATATTGAAAGATGTGCCGCTGATCGCTCCGGCGCAGGAGGGCATCCGCGGGCTGGAACTCGGCAACGCGATGCTGCTGTCGGGTCTGAAGCACAAGACGGTGGAACTCCCGATCGACGAGGAGGAGTTCGCGGTCATGCTCGACGAACTCGTGTCGAAGAGCCGCTACGTGAAGAAGGCTCCGGCGGAAAAGAAGGACGTCGACGCCGCTTCGCTCGCCGGATCGTTCTGACCCCGGAAGGGGGAACTTGGGAGACTTGGGAGTTTTGGGAGCCTTGGGTGCGGGGCACGCACCCAAGGCGACCGTGACACCGACGAATGATGGGTTGTCAGATGAGCAAGTCTCTGTTCAGCCCCAAGCCTTACGAAGAGTTGATCTCATATCGGTGGTCGCAGGTCTTGTATCTGGCGACCGTTGATTTTTGCCGCCGCTTCATGGATCCGCGCGACCGGACCGTCGATCAGATGATCCAGGCGGCGCGAAGCGGCAAGCAGAACATCGTCGAAGGGGTGATGGCCCCGGGGGCGAGCAGCGCGACCGAGATCAAATTGACCGGAGTCGCATTGGCAAGTCTGGCGGAACTCAAATAGGACTATCGTGACTATCTGCTTACTCACAACGGCACGGAATGGAATAGAAACTCGCGGGAAGCGGTTTTTGTCCGCAATCTGTGCCGGGATACTGCCGCAAGTTACGAAAACACCTATAAACAGTTCGTGGAATGCCGCGAAGCCAATATTGTCGCCAATATGCCAAGCGGAGTATCTGCTGACGCGGCAGATCGCCGCGTTGGAAAAGAAATTTCTGGAACAGGGCGGCATCCGCGAGCGGATGTATGCGGCGCGCCGGAAAGCCGGATCAAGACGGCGATTGAGTACACCGCATTTCTCAAATCTCCCAAGATTCCCAAAAATTCCAAGTCGCCATCGACATAATAGTGCTCCACGTGTATTCGCGCGCGGGCGGGCTTGACTAAACTATACCTTAGAATTATATTATAGGTTAGTTTATGCAATTACCAACCCCTTGCGGAAAGAAGAGTGTTTTATGCCTCAGCGCAGCGACATCAAGAAGATCCTCATCATCGGTTCCGGTCCCATCATCATCGGTCAGGCGTGCGAGTTCGACTA
>CACZPY010000146.1 GCA_902783135.1 uncultured bacterium | reverse complement strand
TCGCGCGCGCCGCGTCGGCTCCGCCGTGATCCGAGAGCGCCGGGACCGCGAGGTCGACGCCCTTGGCGATGAGTTCCATCGGCAGCTGGACGCCGATGCGTCCCGTCGAGGCGACGGCGACGGCGTCGGGGGCGATGCCGAGTTTCTTCGCCACGAGTTCGCAGCTGCGGCGCGAGTTCTCCAACCCCTGTTTCCCGGTGCAGGCGTTCGCGACGCCCGAGTTGATCGCCAGTGCCTGAAGTTTGGGCGACTTCAGCACCCGTTCGCGGCAGAGCAGCACCGGCGCCGCCGCGAAGAGACAGCTCGTGAAGACCCCGGCGAACTCCGCCGGTTCCGGCGAAAAGACCATCGCGAAGTCCGGCGCGCCGCTGCGTTTGAACCCGGCGGTGACTCCGCTGGCGAGAAACCCCGGCACGCTCGTGATGGTGCCGTCTGCGATAAATTTGCGATCACTCATCTATTTTGCCTCCCATGGCGGCTTTGACGTTTATCGATATCCCCCCGCGCGGGCGAAAGCGCCCGACCACCTCGGCGCGGCGCGGCGAGCAGGCGCTCACGACTGCGTCGAGCACGGTGTTGACCACCTCCTCGTGGAAGGTCGGGAAATTCCGGAAACTGTAAAGGTACAGTTTGAGCGACTTGCTTTCGATGCAGAGTTTGTCCGGCACGTAGCGCAGCACGATGTGCCCGAAGTCCGGCTGCCCCGTCACCGGGCACAGGCTCGTGAACTCCGGACAGTCGAACTCGATCACGTAATCCCGCCCCGAGTAGAGGTTGTCGAAGCACTCCAGCTTCGCCTCGTCCGGGGATTTCGGATACCGGCGCTCCGACGCCGCCAACAGCGTCAGCCGGTCGAAGCGTTTTTTTCCCTGATCCTGCGGCATGCTTTTCACCCGTTGTGTTCGTCGTTTTTGACTCCTTTATGTATATAACATAGCACTCAACTCCGCAAGTTGCGCGTTTTCGGCGCGATTTTTCTTGAATTATCATCCGAACGGGGGTATTTTGACCGGACGGCAACTTTCGGGCCGGGAAGGAGGACGATGAAGAGTTCCCGTTTTATCCTATGGTGGGTCGGTCTGTTTCTCTGCTCCGCCGCGCTGACGGCGGGGGAGCTGCGGCTCGTCGTCACCACCGACCTCCACGGCGCGCTCGGGAACTACGCCGTGCTCGCCCCCGCGATCCGGGAACGGACGAAGGACGGCAACGCCGTCGTCATCGACCTCGGCGACACGGTGTCGGGGGTGTTCTCTTCCGAGTATGCGGAGAACGCTTCCGGCATGGCGGAGGCGCTGAATCTGACCGGCACCGAACTGTGGGTCCCCGGCAACCACGATTTCGAACTCGACCCCGCGTCGTTCCGCGACTTCGTGCGGCGCTTCCGGGGGACCGCGCTCGGCGGGGACTGGCGCTGCGCCGGTCTGGCGGGTCGCCCCTTCGTCGTCATCGAGCGCGGCGGGGTCCGCTGCGCGGTGATCGGCCTCACCGATCCCAAGATGCCATATCGGCTGCTGCCCGGCGACGACATGGCGTTCGTCCCCCCGCTCGCGGTGCTGGATAAGGTCATGCCGCAGGTCCTCGCGGCGCATCCGCAACTCGTGGTGCTGGCGTGGCACAACGGGCTCTATTCAAAACTCGTCGATCTGCGGGAAGTGCTGCGCCGCCATCCGGGGATCGACGTGATATTGGGCGGACACTCGCATCAGGAGCATCCGGGGCGGCGCGTCGGCAGGAACACGCTGTATATCCAACCGGGATCGCACGGGCACTGCGCCGGAGTGGTGGAGATCCGCACCGACGACCGGAGCGGGCGCATCACCGGCATCACTTCGCAATTAGTGCGCGGCGACACGGCGAGACCCGATCCGCAACTCGCCGCGCTGGACCGGCAGCTCTCCCTTTCCGTCGCGGGGCTGTACCGGAGACCCTTGGGCAATTATGTCCCGCCGCGTGCCGGGGAGCGCAATTCCTCCTTCGGCCGCCGCTGCGCCGAAGCGCTGCGCGAAGCGGCAAACGCGGATGCCGCGCTGATCTGGATCGACACCGGGGACCGGGCGCCGGGGCAGGGGAAACTTTTCACTTACGGCGACTTGTACCGTCTGATGCCGCACCGCAACCGCTTGTGTGTCGTCACCGTGACCCGCGGCGAAGCCGAAGAATTCATCGTCGAGCGGGAAAAACTGATCCGCCGACGCAAATGGTCGCGGGAACTCTTCGCCTCGGGCATCCGGCTCCACCACCTTGCGGGCGGCGGCGTTGCCCGCATCGACGCCCCGGAGCGGTTCACGCTGGCGCTGAGCGGTCACCTGATCGCCGACAGCCGGGTGCTGCGTCCGCTCGCGGATGATCCGCAACGCGGTTTCCGCAACCTCGGGCTATTGGAGCGCGACGCCATCGCCGACGCGCTTTCGCGCCGTCCGGAGCTTCACGCCGAAAACCGACCGTAAATGGTAAACACATAAAGGATGAACACATGAAAAAATTTCTGCTCTGCACTATGTTGCTCGGTTTTGCCGCGTCGCCGCTCTTCGCGTTGCGCCCCGGCGACAAGGCGCTGAAACTCGACCGGATCCGCATGGTGCGCGGCGACGCCGTCGATCCTGCCGTCGTCGTGGAAAAATCGCAGCCGCCCGCGCTCCGCGCCGTGGTGTTTCTGCTCTGCCGCGCCGAGAACGCCCCCGCGACCGTCGCCATGCTGAACGATCTGGAACGCTCCTTCGGCGGCGAACTCAGGACGATGGTGGTCACCCCAGATCCCACTCCCGACGCCGAGACGCTCAAGAGCGTCACCGGCGCCTTTCGCGTTCCCATCGGCGTCGATGTGGAGCGCCAGATCACCAAGCAGTACATGGCGGGAAGTCTGCTCTATCCCATGGCGTTCCTCGTCGGACGGGACGGGGTGATCCTCTGGTGCGGCGAAGCGGTCGATCTGGCGGAAAAGATCCGTCCCGCGCTCGACGGCAAACTTTCGATCGACACCGAGGCGAAGATCGCCGAGGCGGTCGCCGAACTCCAGCAGCTTTTGCGCGACAACAGCGAGGTCCAGATGCGCCGCGTGGTGAAACGGATCTTTTCGCTCGAACCCGGCAACGCCGCCGCCTTGCGCATCCGGCTCTTCACGCTGGAAAACACCCGCCGCATCCCCGAGGCGGGCCAACTGATCTCCGAACAGCTGAAGGCCGCTCCCAAACTGCCGCGGCTCTACTTCACCGCCGCCGACTTCGCCGCGCGTTACAACGCCTCCGATGCCGAACTCGCGCAGCTCGTCGCCGCCTTCGACCGCAACATCACCGATCCCGCGACGCGCATCCGCATGGCGTGGATGCTGCTCGAACGCTTCCCGTACCACCCCGCGGGGCTACGCTTCGCTTCCGGAGTGCTGCGCCGCCCGCTGCCGCCGGAGCCGCTGCCGCGCGCCAACGCCGCCGCCGCCCGGGCGCTGCTCGAGTACCGCGTCGGCGATGTCGCCAAGGCGCTCGAATATCAGCGCGAGGCGGTGCGGCTGCTGAATCAGGTCGGCAGCGAGGCGGAACTCGCCTCCGCCAAACAGCGCGAGGCCTATCTGCGCGCCGTGCTGGATCTCAAGTGACCAACGACGGACGGCAAAGATGATCACCGATGCACTCAAAAACTTCTTCTCCCGGCGGAAACGGCGCAAGGTGCTCGCGGAACTGCGGACGCTGCGCCATGCCGAGGACGACCTTTTGAACGCGGAACAGCGGCGCTCCTTCGACGCGCTGCTGGATACGCTGGCGACTTCTCCCGCCTCCGACCGCGAGGCGGTGGCGACGGCGCGCGGCGCCTTGCGGAAGATCGATCTCGGCATCCGCCATCCCGCCATGCGCGAGTTTCTCGATCTGATATTGGTCGTCGGCGCGGTCGCGGGCGGCATCCGCGGCTTGTTTCTGCAGCCGTTCCGCATCCCCACCGGCTCGATGCAGCCCACCTTGTACGGCATCCACTATCAGTACCGGGGGGAGGGCGTCGCCGATCGGCTGCCGGCATCGCTTCAGGCGATCGGTTTCGGCCGCCGCCGCGCGGAACTGAAACTCGCCGAAGACGGTCCGCTCGACGTCGACAGTTTCCGCGTGGACGACAATTTCTTCACCACCGATACGAGTTTCGTCGTCGGCACCCGGCGCTACCGGCTCCCCGGCGAACCCAACAAGGTGCTCGAATACACCGAACTCGACCCCGAACGCCTGTACCGCAGAGGCGAGACCCTCGCCGACGGTTTCGTGGCGATGGGCGACCATCTGTTCGTCGAACGGGTGTCGCTCTATCTGCGGCCCCCGCGCCGCGGCGACGTGACGGTCTTCAACACCGAGGAACTGATGGTCCAGGGACGCAGGTTGAGCGACTTGAGCGGATATTACTACATCAAGCGGCTCGCCGGACTGCCCGGCGACACGCTGAAGATCGCGGACAATCGTCTCTACATCCGCCCGAAGGGCGAGACCGCGTTCCGCCGCGCGGACGAACTGGACCCGCGCTTCGAAAAACTGTTTTCGCAGCTCGGCGGCTATCAGGGCTACTGGAACGAGCCCCGCGCGGATTTTCTCCGCGAAGGCGAGGAGTACACCGTGCCCGAGGGACACTATTTCATGCTCGGCGACAACAGCCGCTTCAGTCTGGACAGCCGCTTCTTCGGCGGAGTGCCGCGCCGCAACCTCGTCGGCCGGGCGCTGTGGGTCTTCTGGCCCTTCTCGCGCCGCTGGGGCATCGCCGACTCGGCGGAGCCGCTCGGCATCCCGACCGGACGCGACGGCTTCAACCGCGGCAGTTACCGGGTGATGTACCGCCAGTAGTCCGGGATCCTCACGCGGAAACGGGGATTTGGCAAATCCCGTACTGTGTATTATATTATATCAGGGCAATGTGTACGATTCGATCGTTAAGCGGGCGATCGCGGCGGCGCCGCCGCCCGCCGGATATGGAGTGATGGCAGTGATGAAGCGTTTTGAGGAACTCTTTTCCGAACTTCAGGCGAAGGCGAAGGCGGGAGACCCGCAGAGCGGCACGGTGCGCGAACTCGCCAAAGGCACCCACGGCATCGGAAAAAAGATCGTCGAGGAGGCGGGCGAGGTCTGGATGGCGGCGGAGTACGAAGGCAAGGAACGTACCGCCGAGGAAATATCGCAGCTTTTGTACCATTTGCAGGTCATGATGATCGACCGGGGCATCTCGCTGGATGACGTCTATCGCTATCTGTGACGGAAAAACAACAAGTTGAGGATCTGAACTTCCATTATGGAAAATGTGCTGAAACTGGCGATCCCGAACAAGGGTGCGCTCTCCGAGGGAGCGGCCAAGCTCCTCGGCGAGGCGGGCTACCGCTGCACCCGCAGCGGGCGCGAACTCATCGTCGCGGATGCGGCGAACGGCATCGATTTCGTATTTCTGCGGCCGCGCGACATCGCGCTGTATGTGGGGCGGGGGATCATCGACCTCGGCATCACCGGACGCGACCTCGCCGCCGACTCCGGCGCGGGCGTGGCGGAACTTTTGCCGCTCGGCTTCGGCAAATCGCGCTTCTGTTTCGCGGCTCCGGCGGCGAAGAAACTCCGCGTCGAAGATCTGAACGGGCTCCGGATCGCCACGAGCTATCCCCAGCTGCTCGGCGGCATCCTCCGCGAACGCGGGATGGAGTGCCCGGTCGTTAAACTCGACGGCGCGGTCGAGATCTCGATCCGCCTCGGCGTCGCCGACGCGATCGCCGACGTGGTCGAGTCCGGCGCCACCTTGCGCGAAGCCGGGCTGGAGATCGTCGGCGACGCGCTGCTGCACTCCGAAGCGCTACTGGTGGCGCGGGATCGGGGCTTCGCCGAACGTCCCGAGGTCAAACGCCTGATCGGACGGCTGCTCGGCATCATCCGCGCCTCCGAGTACGCGATGGTCGAATACGACATTCCCCGCGCCATGCTCGAGGCCGCGTGCCGGATCACCCCCGGCGTCGAGGCCCCCACCGTTTCTCCGCTCGCCAACCCCGACTGGGTGGCGGTCAAGGCAATGGTGCGCCGCAAGGAGTGCAACCGGATCATGGACGAACTGTACG
Source organism: uncultured bacterium (assembly GCA_902783135.1). Classification (GTDB taxonomy): domain Bacteria; phylum Verrucomicrobiota; class Lentisphaeria; order Victivallales; family Victivallaceae; genus UBA1784. Next base: position 12,118 of record CACZPY010000146.1, on the reverse strand, counting down.
ACATCGGCGGGCGCGGCATCTTCGTTGCCGACATCCGCTCCTGCCGCTTGTGAAAGGTAGTTTGAAATGAACAAAAGTGTTTTGGAACGGGCGAGGGAGGTCTTCGACATCGAGTGCGCCGGCATCGACGCCGTCCGCGACGGTCTCGGCGCCGACTTCGAGGCTCTGGTCGAAAAGTGCGCTTCCGCCATCGCCCGCGGCGGCAAGCTGATCCTCACCGGCATCGGCAAGTCGGGGTATATCGGCAAAAAGATCGCCGCCACCTTGTCCAGCGTCGGCTCCCCCGCGATCTTCATGCATCCCGTCGAGGCCCGTCACGGCGACCTCGGCATGATCCAGAAAAACGACCTCATGATCGCCTTGTCCTACAGCGGCGAGACCGATGAACTTCTGGTCGTGCTGCCCCCCGCCAAACAGCTCGGCGTCGAACTCGTCGCCATCACGTCTTCGCGTAATACTTCGCTCGGAAAACTGAGCGACCTCGTGGTCGAAATGCCCGTTCCACGGGAGGCGTGTCCCTTCAATCTGGCGCCCACCACCACCACCACCGCTCTCCTGGTGCTCGGCGACGCGCTCGCGATGGTGCTGCTGGACAAACAGGGCTTCACCAAGGAAGACTACGGCCGCCGTCACCCCGGCGGCGCCATCGGACGCATGGTCACCTTGTGCGTCGGCGACGTGATGCGCCCGTTGGAAAATACCGCGCTCGTCTCTCCGGAAACGTCGGTGCGCGAAGCGCTTTACCGGATGAGCCACGCCCGTTGCGGCTCGGCGATCGTCGTCGACGCCGGACGGCACCTCGTCGGCATCTTCACCGACGGCGACTTCCGCCGCTGGGCGGCAAAGGAGGACAAGGTGCTCGACCTCCGGATGGCGGAGGTGATGACCCCGCATCCCGTCGCCGTCCCCCGGGATATGCTGGCGGTGAACGTACTCAAGATCATTAAACAACGCCGGGTGAACGACCTCGTCGTCACCGACGGAGACAATACGGTTCTGGGCTTCATCGACGTTCAGGACCTGCCCGGTTTGAAAGTCATGTGACGTCACGCGCGGGACGGGGGCGATCCCCGTTCCGTACAAGCAACCCCTTCTTTGAAGGAGAACTGCAAATATGCGCGTTTTGAAAATTCTGGCGCTCGGAGCCGCGCTCGGCATCGCGGCGGCCGCCGCGGTCGCCGACGATCCCGAGGCGTCGAAACTTTACGAGGACGGCCGCAAACTCTATCTCGACGGTTCGTACTACCGCGCCGGGAAAACCTTCTCCGATGCCGAGGAAAAAGCTCAGTCCAACGCGATCAAGGCCAATTCCCTGCTCGCCCAGATCGGCGCATGGCGCATGTGCGAACTTTATTACCGCGAATTCAAGGCGATCGAAAAACTCCTGACGCTTTACCCCGAATACGCCGATTTCGGTCCGCTCGTCGACCGCGAATTCGAGATCGGCGAACTCTACGCCCAGGGGAAGCGCGACCCCGCGTTCTGGGCGCTGCGCTTCATCCCGTGGCTCACCGAGGAGGATCATACCGAGGAGATCTTCAAGCGCGCCCTCGAACGCGCCCCCTTCGCCTCCTTCGGCGCCAAGGCGCATCTGCGGCTCGCCTATATCTATGACCGCAACGGCAAGGTCCGCGACTCCATCGCCCAGCTGCGCGAGATCGTCCGCGACTACCCCAACAGCGATCAGCATCGCCTCGCCATGCTCGCTTTGGCGGAGGGGCTGCTCGAACTTTCCCGCCGCGGCGACGGCGACGGATCTTACATCCGCGAGGCCGCCGATGTGCTCGCCAGATTCAAGGAACGTTACCCCGACGCCGAAGAAAAAGACTGGGCGCGCCGCAGTCTGCTCGAAGCCAAGGATATTCAGGCGAAACGCCTCTACGATATGGCGGAGTTCTACCGCAGAAGCGGTCGTCAGGAAGCCGCCGAGCGCTACCTCGCCCGCATCGTCAGCGAATTTCCCGAGAGCAAGTCCGCCGCCGAAAGCGAACAGAAGCTCGTCGACCTCGACAACAGTTACCTCCCCGGCGACTTCCTGCCCGATCCCGAAATGCGCCTGCCCAAGATAAAATCCTACACTCTTCCCGTCGAGGCGCGGCACATCATGATCTCCCCCGGAGTCGGCGATAACCACTTTCTGACCCCGGTGTACGACCTTAAACGCGATGCTTCCACCGAAGCGCCCGAACCCGCGCCAACCCCGGAATCAAGCGAGGAAAAAAAGTGAGAAAACTGCTATTGTCCACCTTCGCAACGGCTCTGATGCTCTGCCTGTGCAGCTGCGGCTACCGCTTCGGCAGCCTCATGCATCCCCAGATCCACAGCATCGCCATCGCCCCAGTCGTCAACGAGACCGTCGCCTACAACGTGGGGCCGCAGGTCCGCGGACTGCTCTGCGAGGCCTTTCAGCAGGATGGTTCGCTTCAGGTCAAACGCGAAAGCAACGCCGACTGCATCCTCTATGCCCGGGTCGTCGATATCAAATTCACCAAAAGTTCCTGGAGCTCCCGTTACGATGACGACAGTTATGTCCCGACCGAGTGGAAAGTCGTTATGCATATCGAATACACCGTGGTGGTCCCCGGCGACTTGAAACCCCTGATCCCCACCTCCAAGGCTAAGGGATCGGCCACGTTTATGACCGGCGCCGACATGGAGGCCGGTCGAGTCAGCGGCGTCCGTCAGGCCGCCTATGACGCCGCCAAGGACATCGTCCACGCCGTCACCGAAGGCTGGTGATCTTACTTCTTTTTCCCAGGAAAAAGAAGTAAGACAAGAAAAACGAAATAATGGCACGTTCGCCCTTGCGGGCTCCTTGTGCCACTTACTTCTTGTCCCACAAGAGGTAAGCAAGAAAGAGCGTGCGGCTTACGTTCATTTGCGGTAAAACTTTTGCGGAAAAAGAAGTAAGACAAGAAAAACGAAATAATGGCACGTTCGCCCTTACTTCTTTTTTGCGGAAAAAGAAGTAAGACAAGAAAAACGAAATAATGGCACGTTCGCCCTTGCGGGCTCCTTGTACCACTTACTTCTTGTCCCACAAGAAGTAAGCAAGAAAGAACGCGCGGCTCGCATTCGCGGCAAAACGGTTCATCGGGATAGCGGATTTTGAAAAACGGCGATCTTCAAAGCGGATATGTGAAACGGGGGCAGAGTTTCTTTCTGCTCTCCTTCGGGTTCCTGATCGTTTTGGGCATGCTGCTGCTCAAGATCCCCGGCATGTACGACCACGGCACGCTCCCCTGGGTGGATGCGCTCTTCACCGCGACCAGCGCGGTCTGCGTCACCGGTCTTACCGTCGTTCCGATCTCCGATTTCAGCTTTCCCGGGCAGCTGGTCATCATGCTGCTCATCCAGTCCGGCGGTCTGGGGATCATGACCCTCAGCGCCTCGATCCTGCTGGCTCTGGGCAAGGGCCTCTCGCTCGGCAACTCGCTGATGATCTCCAATCTGAACGACAAGTTCTCGCTGCGCGGCACCGAATCGCTGCTGCGTACCGTGATGATCTACACCTTCGCCGCCGAGGCGGTCGGTTGGATGGCGATCCTGCCCGGGGTCCTGCTCTCCGGTTACGGCTTCTGGGAAGGCCTGTGGGGCTCCTGTTTCCTGTCGGTCAGCAGTTTCTGCAACGCCGGCATGACCACCTTCAGCAACAGTCTGGTCGGCATCCACCGCACGTCGCAGATCGCGGGAGCGGTGCTGGCGATCATCGGTGGTCTGGGCGTTTATGTGATCTACGACGTGCTTCAGGTGGCGCAACATCGGCAGAGCCGGCTGCGCGTCCACTCGAAACTGGTGCTGGTGATGACCGCGGTGCTGCTGGTGTCGGGTACGTTCGGTATCTGGCTCTCCGGGTGGTCGGCGGGGGAGGACATAAGCTGGCTCGATTCGTTTTTCTTCGCGGTGACCAGCCGGACCTGCGGCTGGTACACCACTCCCGTGATCAAACTGCCGCCCATATCGCGGATGCTGATCATGCTGCTGATGCTGATCGGCGGTTCGCCCGGCTCCACGGCGGGCGGCATCAAGACCAGCACCGTCGCCTTGGCGCTGGCGGCGATCGGCAGCACGCTGCGCGGCGATCCGGAGACGCTGGTGTTCAAGCGCCACATCCCGACGGTCAACGTGCTGAGGTCGTTCACGATCATCCTGCTCTTCACGCTCCTGAGCTGCGTCGGCATAGTGTTTCTGGGGCTGATGGAGCCCAATATGGCAACGCCCGACACCACCTTCGAAGCGATCTCCGCGCTGACCACCACCGGATTGTCGGTGGGCGACACCACGGCGCATCTGTCGAGCAACAGCAAGATCATGCTGGTGATATTCATGTTTCTCGGTCGGGTCGGACCGTTTACGGCGCTGCTGTTTTTGGTGGGGCGCGAGAAGCCCGGCCAGTTGAAATATCCGGAAGAACGGGTCATTATAGGATAACAAGCAGGGGGCGATATGTCCAGAAACAGTTATGCGATTTTCGGGCTGGGATCTTTCGGGTCGAAACTTGCCTTGGAGTTGAGCGCGGCGGGGCACACGGTGCTGGTCTGCGACATCAACCACGCCAAGGTCGACGATTTCTGCACCAAAGTCGCCGAAGCGGTCGTCTGCGACGCCGCCAATCCCGATGCGGTGCGCGAGCTCAACGTCGGCAAGTTCGACGCGGTGATCCTCGGCATGAGTTCGTTTTTCGAAAAGCAGGTGCTGGCGCTGACGCTGCTCAAGCAGGAGGGGGCGAAGCGCGTCCTCGCCAAGGCGGTCAGCGACATTCAGGAGCGGATTTTGTACCGCCTCGGCGCGGATGAGGTGATCCAGCCCGAAAAGGACGTCGCCTCGCGTCTGGCCAGGCGGTTGTCGCTGGCGAACATCAGCGATATCTTCGAGTTCAAGGGGTCGGCGCTGGCGGAGGTGCTGGTGCCCACCGCGCTCGCGGGAAGCACGCTGCGCGAACTCGATCTGCGCAACCGCTACCATGTGACCGTGCTGCTGATACGCAAGCCCGAGAGCGCCGAGGAGACGCTCCCCGCCGCCGACGCGGTGCTGGAAAAGGGCGATACGCTGACCGTGTTCGGCAGCCGCGACGACATCATCAAACTCTTTCAGAAGGAAATATGAGCCATGGACAACTGCATTTTCTGCCGGATCATCAAGGGCGAGATCCCCGCGGCGAAGGTCTACGAGGACGACTTGGTGCTGGCGTTTCTCGACATCGCGCCGATCAACTACGGGCATGTGCTGGTGATCCCGAAGGAGCATCACGAATCGAGTTCCACGATCCCCGAGGCGACGGCGGGGCGGATGTTCCGCATCGGATCGCGCATCGGCATCGCGCTCAAGCGTAAACTCGACTACGACGCCTTCAATCTTCACCTCGCCGACGGGACCGCCGCGGGACAGGTGGTCATGCACGCGCATCTGCATGTGGTGCCGCGCGGCGTCGAGGACGGGTTCCACTGGAACTGGCGCCAGCTGCAGTATCCGGACGGCAAACTCGCCGAGACCGCCGCGACGCTCGCGGAGCGGCTCGCCGCCGATATCGGGCAATCCGGCAAATGATCCGTTTTTCCACACACGACGTACAGGTGACAGGTTGATATCATGGCTGTTATAATCGACGGCAAGGCGACTGCGGCGGCGATCAACGCCGAGACCAAGGTCATGGTGGAGTCCCTGACGCGGAGGTTCCGCGCTCCGGGGCTGGCGGTGGTGCTGGTCGGCGACGATCCCGCGTCGCAGGTCTACGTGCGGAACAAGGTCCGCACCTGCGGCGAATTGGGCATCCGTTCGGAACTCCACCGGCTCGACCGGGAGGCGACCGAGGCGGAGGTGCTGGCGCTGATCTCCAGACTCAATTCCGACGAACTCATCGACGGCATCCTCGTGCAGTCGCCGCCCCCCAAGCACATCGACGAGGGGCGGATCATCGCCGCGATCGATCCCGAAAAGGACGTCGATTGCTTCTGCGAACGCAATGTCGGGCGGCTGCTCATCGGCGAACGCGAGGGCTTCATGCCGTGCACTCCGTGGGGCATCATGGAGTTGTTGCGCCATTACGAGATCGAAGTATCCGGCAAACACGCGGTGGTCATCGGCCGCAGCAACATCGTCGGCAAGCCGATGGCGACGCTGCTGATGCGCAAGGCGGCGGGCGCGAATGCGACGGTGACGGTGGTGCATTCGGGGACCCCGGACATCACCCGGTTCACGCGCGACGCGGACATCCTGATCGCGGCGATCGGCAAGCCGGAGTTCGTGCGCGGCTCCATGATCAAGCCGGGCGCCGTGGTGATCGACGTCGGCATCAACCGGATCGAAGATCCCGCGGGCGGCAAGGGCCGGCTCGTCGGCGATGTCTGCTTCGCCGAGGCGGAGCGGATCGCTTCGGCGATCACCCCCGTCCCCGGCGGCGTGGGGCCGATGACCATCGCCGGATTGATGCGCAACGCCTGTCTGGCGGCGCTCTGGCACCTCGAACGCTGAAGCGTTTCCGGCGCGTTCATGGCGACGATGGAAGAACTTCTGCTGCACGTCTGCTGCGCCCCCTGCGGCGGCGGCTGCGTCGAGCGGCTGCTGGAAGAAGGCAGGCGGGTGCGGCTCTACTATTCCAACAGCAATATTGCGACGCCGGAGGAGTTCGAGCGGCGTCTCGATTCGGTGAAAGTCCTGGCGCGGCACTTCGGCGTACCGCTGGAAGTGGATGCCTATGATCACGCCGCGTATCTCGCCGCCATATCCGGGTCGGAGCACGAGCCGGAACACGGCGCGCGGTGCACCAAGTGCTTCGCCTTCAATCTCGGGCGCGCGGCGGCACGCGCGGAGGAACTCGGAGCGCACTTCACGACCACGCTGACGGTCAGCCCGCACAAGTGTTCGCGGACGATTTTTGCCGTCGGCGAAGTGTGGCGGCACTTCGAGCCGATCGACTTCAAGAAGCGCGACGGATTTCTGCGCTCGAACCGGATCGCCCGCGAACTCGGATTTTACCGGCAGAAATTCTGCGGTTGCGAATTTTCGGCGAACGGCAATACGGAGTATCGGATATGAACGGGAATGGCAATTTTGCGATCCGCCGCTTCGGTGCGGAGGAACTCGGGGCGATGGTCGCTCTCTCCGCCGGAGTCGGCTGGAATCAATCCGCCGACGAGATCGGCGAGATCATCGCGCGGTCGGGAAAATATCTGCTGGGGGCGTTCGCCGGGAACGAACTGATCGGCGTCGCCGCCGGCTATCCCTATCGCGACGGCGGCTTCGCCTACATCAACGAGGTCATCGTCCGCGAAGATTGGCGTCGTCGCGGCGCGGCGACCGCGTTGCTGGATGAACTGCTGCCTATGGTGGCGGAAGATTATCCGGTGCTCCGGCTCTGCGCGACCGCGATGGGACGGCCGCTTTACGAGCGCTTCGGCTTCTTCCCCTATGCGACGTTGAGTTTCGGCGACTTCGCTTCGTCCGCCGCCGTTCCGGCCGTCGACGGCGAATTCGTGCCGCTGACGGATCGGGAACTGCCGCAGGCCTGCCGGCTGGATCGCGAAAACTTCGGTGCCGACCGTACCGCGCTGATCCGTTCGTTCGCCCGCCGCGCGCCCGCCGATGCCTGGTGCCTCATCCGCGACGGTCGGGCGGCGGGATTCATCGTGCGGGCGTCGATGAACTGGCTGTTTCAATGTTCTTCCGCGGCGGATATGGCGGCGCTGCTGCGGTATGCGAACGCGCATTCGCCCGCGGGGGCGCTTCCGGCGTTGATCCATCGGGAGCACGCCGGGCTTTTGGGCGTGCCGTTCGGCGAGCACTTTTCTCTGACGCTGATGCAGCGCGGCGCTTCCGTTCCGCCGCCCGGCGTGACTTTCAGCGGTTTCCTGCCCGACATCGGGTAAACTCGGGCGTCCGCCGGAGGTTTGTCCGCGCCGGCGCTTGACATATCGCGGGTTGCGGAGTATATTCAAATAAGTTCAACATATTCCATTTATTTTATCATGGACAAAGGATCTTCCGATTTTGCGGAACTGCGAACGGTCACGCTGGCGGACGGGGTGGAAAGCACTCTGCTGCAGTACATCCGCAGTACGGGGCTCGCGCCCGGCGACGCGCTGCCGAAGGAGGCGGAACTGGCGGAACGTTTGAGCGTCAGCCGCCACATCGTGCGCGAAGGAATCTCGCGCCTCAAGACGCTGGGGCTGATCGATTCGCGGCGGCGGCGGGGCATGGCGGTCGCGCGTCCGAACGTCTTCGCTGGCGTGAGCAAGCTCGCGGCGGCGCGGCTCTTTTCCGACGGCGAGCGCCGCGAGATGATGGGGCTGCGCGTCGTGATGGAACTCGGCATGGCGGAGTTCATCTATCGGCGCCGGACCCCGGAACTTCTGGCGGAGCTGCGCCGCCATGCTGACAATGCGCAGAGTTACCGGGATATTTCGCCCGAGATCGAGTTCCACACCCGGCTCTTCGCGATCGGCGGCAACGCGATGGCGGACGAATTTCAGAAGATCCTCGTCACCGCGTTCCACACCCGCGGTACGGAGTCGCACCGCCGGGGCGGCAGGACACCGACCCACCGCGACATCTGCGACGCGCTGGAGCACGGAGACGAGGAGGAATTCCGGCGCGTGCTCCGGGCGCACCTCGAACCCTACACCAACTGGTGAAACCGAAACTCCATGAAGATATGGTCAGGAGAAAAAATATGAGCGACATCACCTTCGATCTCAACCACGGACCGGGCAACGCGCGCAACTCGGAGGGGGCGTTTCTGCGCACCGCCTCGGGGCGCATCCGCTTCGTCTACAGCCGCTACACCGGAAACGACTGGCACGACGGCGCCACCGCCGATCTGGCGGAGGTCTGCTCCGATGACGACGGCGAAACGTGGCACGCGCGCGGCGTAGTCGTCTCCCGCGGCGACGCCGCCAACATCATGAGCGTGTCGCTGCTGCGGATCGCCCCGGACGACGTGCGGATGTTCTATCTGGAAAAGCGCCCGCTCGTGCGGCGCAACCGGAACGCGCCGAAGTCCGCCGACGGAGCCGACGGCTGCTCCTCGTGCGTGCCGATGATGCGGCGGAGCGCCGACGACGGCGAAACGTGGAGCGAAGCCGAGCGGATCATCCCCTTCGACGAATACTACATATTGAACAACGACCGGGTGATCCGGCTCGCTTCCGGGCGGATCATCATGCCGTTCGGTCATCACCGCTTCCGCACCGGACGCAGTTTGTGCGCGGGGCAGGTCTTCACGCTCTACTCGGACGACAACGGGAATTCGTGGCGGGAGTCCGACACCGTACTCTGCCCGAACTTTCAGGCGGAGTCGATCTGGGGTTTTCAGGAACCGGGGATGATCGAACTCGCTCCGGGGCATCTGTGGTTGTGGATCCGCACCGGTCTTGGCTACCAGTTCTCCAGTCACTCCTGCGATGACGGCGTGACGTGGAGCGCCGCCGTTCCCGACCTCAACTTCCCGTCGCCGTCGTTCCCGTCGCCGATGTCGGTCAAGCGCGACCCCGAAAGCGGCATCCTCTACGCCGTCTGGAACGGTGCCGACCGGCAGCTGCACCCGCTGCTTCCGCATCCGCAGGGCAACGGCCGTTCGCCGCTCGTGATGATCCGGAGCCTCGACAACGGGAGAACGTGGGAGCGCAAGCGCCCGGTGCTCTTGGAGACCGACCCGGAACGCGGCTACTGCTATACCGCGATGGAGTTCCTGCCCGGCGGCGAACTCCTGCTCGCGTACTGCTGCGGGCGGCAGCTCGACGGCTGCAACAATCTGCAGGACTTGAAAATACGCAAACTGAACGTCAACGAACTCTGGAAGGATTGAAAGATGAAGAAAAAAGTCGTCAGCGCCACGGTAACGCCGCTCATGGAGGACGGTACGCTCGACCGTCAGGGACTGTGCAATCTGATCGACCGCGGCGCGCGGCACGGACTCGACGGCATGTTCCTCTTCGGCTCGATGGGCGAGTGGGGCGGTCTCTCCGACGCGCTCAAACAAGAGGGCGTCGAACTTGCGAGCAGCTATGTCAAAAACCGCTTCGAGCTGCTCGTCGGCATCAATGCGACGAGTTTGCCGCTGTCGCTCGAACTCATGAAGCGTTATAAGCAGTACGATTTTTCGGCTTACGTCTTCATGCCGCCCGGCAACACCTCGCGGCTCGACCCCGTCAAATCGGTCTTGACCATCCTTGACGCGGCGGACCGTCCGGTCTATCTGTACCACTGCCCGCCCAACAACGGCATCAATTTTTCGCTCAAGGACTTCGAGACGATGATGCGTCACCCGAACCTCAAGGGCATCAAGAACTCGTCCTCCAACATGTACCTGCGGCGGGAACTGCTGCTGCTCCGCGAGAACATGGGGGCGAAGACCCTCTTCTTCGAAGGGCAGGAGTGGGCGGCGGACGAGGCGCTGATCGTCGGCTGCGACGGCATGATCTGCGGCATGGGCGCGGTCTGCTCCAAATTGATGCGCCGGCTCGCCGACTGCGTGGACAATGGCGACATCGCGGGCGCGGTGGCGGCGCAGAACCGGATGATCGAAGTCTTCCACGGCGTCTACGGCTCCAACATCGAAAACTGCTGGAACGGGCAGAAGTACGCCCTCGTCAAAATGGGCCTCATCGCCACGCCGTACACGACCGCCCAGGAAATGTCGAGCCTCACCGATGCGGCGAAAGCGCGGATCGAAAAGTGCCTCGCGGAATTCGAAAACGACCTGGGTTGAGCATCATGGACGGATTTTCGAAACTGATGCTCGGCACCGTGCAGTTCGGCATGAACTACGGCATCGCCAACACCACCGGCAAGCCTTCGTTCGACACGGTCAAGGCGATACTCAAGGCGGCGTACGACGGCGGCGTGGCCGCGTTGGACACCGCTCCCGAGTACGGCGACAGCGAGGAGGTGATCGGTCGGGCGCTCGGCGAACTCGGGCTTTCCGGACGTTTCCGCATCGTGACCAAGATACCGAAACTGCCCGCCGGGTGCGATCCGGAAAAGTTCATCGCCGAGTCGCTGCGAAATTCCCTGCGGCGGCTGCGGATCGACCGCGCGGCGGCGGCGCTCTTTCACGCGGAAGGGGATTCCGTTTTCCTTGACGTGCTCAAAGGCATGGTCGGTAAAGGTCTGATCGCGGCGGCGGGCGTGTCGCTCAACACCGCGGCCCACCGCGGCGACGGGAAGAACGCCGACTGTCTGCAAGTGCCGGCGAGTCTGCTCGACCGCCGCTTCGACGATCGTTTCGGCAAAGGACAACACATCTTCGTCCGCGGCGCGTACTTGCAGGGGATGCTGCTGATGCCGGAGGCGGGGGTATTCATCTCCGAGATCCGGGAGCGCCGCCGCAAGCTGGAAAAACTCGGGATCCCGATGGCGGAACTTGCGCTGCGCTGTCTCTTCGCCAAGCCGGGACCGCGGAGCATCCTGACCGGGGTCGAAACCGTCGATCAGCTGAAGGAGAACATCCGCATCGCGGCGCTGCCGCCACTGGGCGAAAGCGACCTGCGCGCGGTCGAGGCGGTCGCGTTCCCGGAACTCCCCGAGATGTGCGTCAGCCCGTTCTTCTGGCCGCAATACAAAAAGGAACATCATATTTCATAGGTCAAGATAAAATATGCTTCGTTATCAGGAAAACAACGAATTGCACCACGATTTTCACGGTACGACCAACACGACCTTGAACTACATCGCGGAGCACTTCGGCGTGGAGGCGCTGAAAGGCATCCTCCGCAAGACCGGACGCGACGTCTACAGATCGATCCGCGAGAAACTCGCCCGCGGCGACGCCTCGGAGCTCGTCGAACACCTCAACTGGTTCTTCTTCCGCGAACAGGGCAAGTACCGCCTGACGGTGGAGGGCGACAAGATCACCTTCGAGGTCATGGAGTGCCCCGCGATCCGCCATCTGCGCAAACTCGGGTTGGAGCCGTCGCCTTACGTCTGTCTGCAGACGAGCGAGGTCAACGCCGGGATGTGCGAAGGCACCCCGTGGGAGTCGGAACTCGAAGTGCTGGGTGAAGGCCGCTGCGTGCAGACCTTCCGCAGAAAGGCGGCGGAAAAATGATCCCGAGCGACCATTTCGTGAGATTCTACAACGAGGTCTTCAAGTTCCTCGACGACCGCGGCGCACTGGAGCCGT
>CACZPY010000145.1 GCA_902783135.1 uncultured bacterium | reverse complement strand
GAATCGAACGCGCGACCTACTCCTTAGGAGGGAGTCGCTCTATCCAACTGAGCTACGAGAGCACCTGCGTCTGTATAATAGAATGGCTTTATGCGCGAATTTCAACCGCCGTCACCCGAAAATCCGGGCGATTTTGCCGTCTTCGACCCGCCACCGCGCCGAAAAGTCGATCGCGTGAAACGGCAGTTCATGCCCGAACGGGTACCCCATGACCGCCGGCTTGCCCGCGTGCCTGACCACGCGTAAGAACAGTTCGCGCAACTCCGCGTCCGAAAGATCCCCGCCGGTGAACGCGCCGAATACCACCCCCGCGCACGCGGCAAAAACGCCCGATTGCTCCAACTGCGTCAGCAGTCGGTCGATGCGGTACAAGGGTTCCCCCACTTCTTCGAGCACCAGCACCCGTCCCGCCGGATCGGGAAAGTACGGAGTACCCAGCAGCGACGCCATGACGGTCAGATTTCCGGCGAGCGGCCGCCCGGAAAACGCCCCCTCCGCCAACACCTCCGCGCCGTCGAACTCGCCGTCTTCCCGTTTCAGCACCTGGCAGAACGCGGCGAGCGAGCCCGCATCCAACTCGGGGATGAATTTCAGCATCGGAGCGGCGACGGGCCGCCCGACGCCCATCCTGTCCATCGCGAGATGCAGAGCAGTGATGTCGCTGAATCCCAAGAGCGGCAACGGACGCGCCTTCATCGCGCGCCAGTCGAGCATCGGCAAAAGATGCGCCGAACCGAAGCCCCCGCGGGCGCACAGCACGGCGTCGATCTCCGGATCGCTCCACGCGGCGACAAGATCCGCCAGACGCGCTTCGGCGGAGGCGGCGAGGTAGCCTTCCTTGCTCCGGGCGTGCGGAAACACCTTGACGCCGAAACCGAGTTTCTCCAATCCCGCCACACCGGCGTCGAAGACTTCGGTCGGCGTCGCACTCGCCGGCGAAACGACGCCGAAGGTGATCTTTTGACCGCTCACAGGAGATGCCCCATGCGCTCCTTCTTGGTGCGCAGATAAAATTCGTTTTCGCGGCAGGGCTCCATCACGATCGGCACGCGCTCGGTGATCTCCAGTCCGTAACCGGAAACGCCGACGAGTTTTTTCGGGTTGTTGGTCATCAGCCGCACCGACCTGACGCCGAGATCGAGCAAAATCTGCACCCCGATGCCGTACTCGCGCAGATCGGCGGGGAAACCGAGTTTTTCGTTCGCCTCGACGGTGTCGCAGCCCTCGTCCTGAAGTTTGTAGGCGTGGACCTTGTTGAAGATGCCGATGCCGCGCCCCTCCTGCCGCAGATATACCAGCACGCCCGAACCGTTTTCGGCGATCTGCCGCATCGCGCAGTGGAGCTGTTCGCCGCAGTCGCAGCGCAGCGAGCCGAAAACGTCGCCCGTCAGACATTCGCTGTGGACGCGAACCAGCACGTTTTCCTTGTCCTTGACGTCGCCGTAGACCAACGCCAGATGCTCGAAACTGTCGACCTTGGTCCGGTAGGCGATGATGTGGAAATCCCCGAAGACGGTCGGCAGTTTCGCCGTTTCACCGCGCACGACCAGATTTTCGTGGCGGCGGCGGTAGGCGATGAGATCCGCCACCGTGCCGATCTTGAGACCGTGACGCTTGCGGAACTCCTGCAGATCGCCGAGGCGCGCCATATTGCCGTCTTCCTTCATGATCTCGCAGATCACTCCGGCTGGCTTCAGACCGGCGAGACGCGCCAGATCGACCGCCGCCTCGGTGTGACCGCAGCGCCGCAGCACCCCTCCCGGACGCGCGATCAGCGGGAACGAATGTCCGGGCGTGATGAAATCCTCCAGGTGCGATTTGCCGTCCAACAGCGCCTTCACGGTGGCGACGCGGTCGTAGGCGCTGATGCCGGTGGTAGTACCCTTCCGGACGTCGACGCTCTGGGTGAACGCGGTGCCGAAGGGATCGTACATCGACGCCCCCGTCACCAGCCCGATGTGCTCCGCGATCCCGTGGTCGAGCGGCACGCAGATCAGACCGCCCGCGTGGTGCGCCATGAAACTGATCGTTTCCGCCGTGACGAGTTCGGCGGCGGCGACGAGGTCGCCCTCGTTTTCGCGGTTCTCGTCGTCGGTGATGATGACCATCTTTCCGGCGCGGATATCCGCCACGAGATCCTCGACCTTATCGAATGTCATGTCATTGCCCATGATCCTTGCCAACTCCCCATATCGATTGTTAGATCGTATTGCCGACCGCGACCACTTCCGAAAAGCCTTCGATCGCCGCCGCGCGCCCGGTGGCGGGATCGTAGGTCACGACTGCGCCGTCCACCCGGATGTTTCCCTTTTCGACCACCGGCAGCCGCACCGGCATCCCGGAGCGGAATTTTTTCAACACCGACTCCACTTCGCGCCCGAGCACGCTCACTTCCGCGCCGCACATCCCGGCGTCGCTCAGCGCCGCCGTCCCGCCGGGCAGCACCCGCGCATCGGCGGTGCGCACATGGGTGTGCGTGCCGAAGACCGCCGTCACCCGGCCGTCGAGGAAGTGCGCCATCGCAATCTTCTCGCTGGTCGCCTCGGCGTGGAAGTCGACGAGGATCGTCCGGACGTGCTTGGGCAGTTCGTCGTTCAGTATGCGCTCGACCGTTTCGAAGGGGCAGTACGCCGATTCGCGCATGAAGACCTTGCCCAGAAGATTTATCACCGCCACCTCGCCGCCCGCGGGATTCCGAAAGACGCCCCAGCCGCGCCCCGGCTGAAGTTTGGAAAGATTCGCCGGACGCAGCACGTTGGGGAACATAGCGATCTCCTGCTCGAAGCCCTTCTGGTCCCAGACATGGTCGCCGGAAGTTATCACCTCCGCCGCCGCCGCGAGTTCGCGCACGCAGCCGCCGGTCAATCCCGCTCCGGCGGCGGAGTTTTCGCCGTTCACGACCGCGAACTGCGCATTGTAACGCCGCCGGAGTTCGGGCATGAGCTGTTTCACCGCTTCGCGGCCGCCCTTGCCCACCACATCGCCCAAAAACAGGAGTTTCATCGTTCCAGTCCGTTGATCCGCCCGCGCGGCAGCTCCGCGCATAAAAAATTGCCGTCGGCTTAATATATCACGCCGACGGCAAAAATAAAACCGCGAAAACAATTGCCGGACAAACGAAGTTTGTCAGATCTCGCCGTCGCGGAGCCCGAGCGGCAGCGGCGCCGGACGTTCGCAGCGGCTCTTTATCTCGACCCGGCGCCCCAGCCGGCCGGACTCGCAGAAAGCGAGCATCACTTCCAGTACGTGATACGCGAGCTCACCGGAGGCGCGGAAACTGCGCCCTTCACGGAGCGCCGTCACCATATCCGCCAGCCCCACGCTGCGCGACTTCTGATCGTAGATGTGCGACAAGGGGATCTCCTTCCACTCGTCGTAACCCGGACGGAACAGTTTGACCGGACCGCCGAAGGTGTTGGGATTGGGCACGGAGAGCGACCCCTCGCTGCCGTAGATCTCGATGGGCGGGTGCCCGTGGTAGTGGACCTCGAAACTCGCGATCACCGTGACGATCGCCCCGTTGACGAAGCGCAAGGTGCCCGCCTGATGGGTGTCGACGTTCACGGGGTAGACGTGCGGCACGGTATCGGATCCGCCGGTGCGGAAATCCGCGAATTTGTCGACCTCCGCCGTGACGCTCGCCACCGGACCGAGCAGATTCACGAGACTCGTGATGTAATAGGGCCCCAAGTCGAGCATCGGACCGCCGCCCTTGTCGTAAAAGAACGGCGCGTGCGCAAAAGTTTCCGGACCGCGGCTCATCACCATCGCGGTCCCGGCAACGGGTTTGCCGATCCAGCCGTCATCGATGAGCTTTCTCGCCGTCTGCTGACCGCCGCCCATGAAGGTGTCGGGAGCGCAGCCGACGGCGAGGTGTTTTTCGGACGCGAGGCGCATGATCTCCTCCGCCTCCGCGAGGTCGACGCCGAACGGTTTTTCGCTGTAGGTGTGCTTGCCCGCCGACAGCGCCGCCTTGGCGACCGCGTTGTGCGCCTTGGGCGGCGTGAGATTCAGCACGACTTCGATCTCCGGGGCGGCGAGGAGTTCGTCGCACGACACGGCCTTGACGCCGTACAGTTCGCCCTTGGCGGCGGCAAGTTCACGGTCGAGGTCGGCGCACAGCGCCATATCCAATACGGGGAAGCGCTTGGCGGCCTTGAAATAGTGGTCGCTGATCATGCCGCAGCCGATAACGCCGATTTTTGCGGGCTTCATTTTTTTTGCTCCCCTTTTACTTATTGCCGACGCCGAGGCGGTTTTCCGTCAGATAGGCGTAACTTTGCTTCAACGCTTCGCGCATTTCGATCACGCAGTAGTCGAGTTCGACGATCAGCGTGTCGACGCTCTCCGGGGCGGCCGCCACGACTGCCGGGATATCCGTCTCGCCCGTGCCGAGCGGGCGGAGTTTCAGATCGCGGTCGACTTTGCCGTTGACGATCCTCCATTTGGCGCGGTCGTGCTCGAAGGTGCCGTCCTTGAGATGCAGCGAGACCGTTCGCGAAGCGAAACGCCGCACCATTTCCGCCGGATCCTCGGCGCCGAAGTTGCCCGCCCAGAAGGTATCGATCTGAAACTTCACATCCGGGCAGAGCCGGGCGTAGATGTCGTACTTCAGTTCACCGTTCAGCCGCTCGAATTCGAAGAAGTGGTTGTGCTGCACGAGGGTGATCCCCTGCCGGGCGAGCGCCGATTGCAATTCGTTCGCGTGCTCGGCGGTGCGCTTTATCGCGTCCAAGTCGGCGAACGCCGGAGCGCGGAAACTGATGACGGCGGTTTTCAACCCCAGGTCGCCGAGCACATCCACCACGCGCGGAACATCCGCGGGCGAATCGAGCCCCAGACCGTGAGAAGAGGCGATCCGCAGACCGAGGTCGTCGCATATTTTTTTGAAATCCTTCGGCGTGAGGCCGTAAAGCCCCGCCGGCTCCACCGCCTTGTAGCCGGTCTCCGCGACGAACTTGAGGACGCCGGGGAAATCCCGCTCCGATTCTTCGCGGAGCGAATAGAGTTGAACACCGAGATCGCGGATCATTTCAATAGACCTTTCTTGTATTTTTTGGAGAACGTGATATATTGATCTTAAACTAAAATACATGATTTTTCACCATATGCAATTGACGGAAATTATCATTTGTTGACGCAAAACACCAATCCGGCGGCACATGTGGCAGGTCTGGCGATGATCCACCATTACCGGGCGCCGTCCCATACGGTGTCGCCGTATCTGCTCCCCGACGGCTGCGAGGTCGCGGAGATACTGACCGGCGGCGAGGTGTTCTTCGCGGACGGACGCGGGATACGCCGCCGTCACGGTCCGGGGACGATATTCTGGCATCAGGCGCATGAATCGACCATCTGCGAGACCACGCCGGAGTCGCCGTCCCCCTATCGGTGCTGGTCGCTGCGCTTCGATGTCGCACCGGGGGCGCAGCGCCCGGTGCCGCGGCTCGGCGTATGGCGGCAGGACGACAAACTGGACGAAATATGCACGGAGATCATGACCCTTTTTTCCGAAGGCGCCGACCGAAAGCTGCTCGGAATATACGCCTACGGGATACTGCTGCGGCAATACTGCACCGTGCTCGGAGACGAAGACGACAAGCCGGCGGAACTCAACCGGATACTGCGCTTCATAGACGAACGCCACGGGTGCGATTGTTCGATAGCGGACGTGCTGGAGTACGGCCGGATCGGTCAGGCGAAGCTCTTCCGGCTTTTCCGCACGCGCATAGGCTGTACGCCGCACGAATACATCATGAACAAAAGGATGGCGTACGCGCGGCTGCTGCTGCTTTCCGCGGTCCCGTCGATCAAGGAGACGGCGGCGGAGTGCGGCTTCGACAACCTCGAAGTATTCTACCGCAATTTTCGCCGCTACAACGGCATGACGCCGGGGGAGTTCATCCGCAGCCGCCACAGATGACGGCGGCGATGCCCCTCCCCCGCACAGCAGCGGTTCAGTTCAGCCGTCCGGTGTAGGCGTCGGAAGCGCTGCCGTCATCCTTGGCATTGAAGAAATTTTCCGCCGCCTCCTGCCACTTCTTGACCCAGGGCTTCGCCTTGCCGTTTTGCTGAACGACCCAAAGCCGCAACTGCTTTTTCTTCCAGTTCACCTGACAGTTGGTCTTCCAGGCGCCGCCATGTCCCAACGTGCCCGCTTTGGCATCCGTCCACAACCCGAGCGAATATTCGCCGAGCCCCTCGGGGCGCGTGCTTGTGGCGAGAAGATTTTTGACGGTCTCCTCCTTCAATATGCGCACACCGTTGTCATCGACGCCGAGGTTCATCAGCATCTTGTAGAACTTGACCTGATCGGCGGCGGTGGTCCAGAGCCCGGCTCCGGCGGAGGGGAACACCTTGGGACCGTTGTGCGGCAGCAGCATCCACTTGTTGTATAACCGGAAGGTCGCCGGCTTGCCGGAATGCACATCGTACATCGAGATCGCGCGCGACAACTGTTCGTCGGTGGGGTTGAAGGCGGTGTCCTTCATGCCGAGCGGATCGAGCACCCGCTCCTTGAGGAACACATCCCACGGCTTGCCGGTGACGACTTCGATTATCGCGGCGCCGATGTCGATGCCGGTGTTGGAATATTTGACATCAGTCCCCGGCTCGAAGAGGATCGGGTGGGCGGCGGCTTCGCGGGCGGTATCGCGCAGCGGCAGCGACGGCCAGCCGTTCTTGACCTTGTAGGGGATCTCGAAGGGGAAGCCTCCGGTGTGGTTCATCACCATGCGGATCGTCAGCTCGTTTTTCGCGGCGGTGCGGGTGAGTTTTCCCTGTTCGTCCTTACCGGCGATGGTGAGGGTCTTGAACTCGGGCAGATATTTGGCGACCGGGTCGTCGAGCGAAATACGCCCCTCCTCGACCAACATGGCGATGGTGACGCCGCAGAATCCCTTGGTCTGCGAGCACTGCATGAAGGTACGGTCGAGCGACATGGGGATCTTCTTATCCACATCCGCCCACCCGAGGCAGGCGATCTCCTGCGCGCCCGGCTTGATGAAGATGCTGATCGCCCCCGGACACTCGCCGGATTCTATGTACGGCTTGACCGCGTCCGCGGCAAAGTGGGTGGTGTTTTCCTCTGCCGCCCCCGGCAACACAAACAGCGCCAGCAGCGCCGCCAAAGTAAACCATTTGATCCTCATGACATTCTCCTCATCCCGTCGCGTCGTTCACGTGCCGACGACCTGCTGACGGATCGTATTTGTCGAACTGCGCTCCGATGCGCCCTATTTCAGTATCCACGCTCCCCGGTGCGCAAGGTCGCCGAGCGCACTGTTCATCGCGCGCTTCATCAGCATCGGATACAGGTTCGTATCCTGACCGTAACGGGCGTAAAGCCAGTGGTTCAGGTAGTCCCCGTCGTGAAACTCGTACGACCACATCACCTTGCCGCTCTTCCGATCCACGAGTTCGAAGGCGACGCCGAGATCGTTGAACGAAGTTCCCATCGGGAAGCCGATGACCCACAGCGCCGGGGCGAAGAAATAACTGATGCAATACGAATACATGTTGCCGCGGTAGCCGGTATCGGTGACCCGGCCGCGCCAGATGTAGTCCGCCTCCGCCTGCTCGATGTTGTTCGCGCGCACGACCCCCGCAAAGAGGTGCGACGCCTTCAGACTGATCTGCGCCGCGGCCGCCAGATCGTTGCGCACGTCGAAGTGGAAACGGCCGAGCGAAACGAAGTCCTCGCTGTTTTCCGGCTCCTGCTTCGTCACCCACCCGAAGGGGAAGAGCGGCAGGAACCCCCAGTAGAACGACCCCGAATCCCGCATTTGCTCGGGATGGTGATACGCGGAACGCTGGTCGAGAAACGGCATCACCGCCACGGTCTTGCGCCCGGAACCGGCCTCCTGGAATCCCGCCAGCGTCCCCGGCGAACCGGCGTAGTCGAAACTGGCGACGTTCGTGCATCCCGCCAACGTCAGCACGACGGCGGCGGCGGTAAGGGCAAAAGATATTCTCTGCATTTGCACACCCCTCTGCGGACGATGCCTTACCAGCCGACGACGCCGCGGGTACGGCTGAAGCCGAGCTGCTTGTCACACTTCATGATGAGTTCGCCGTTCACGGTGACGATCTCGACGGTGAAGGTGCGGGTGACCCGACTCCGGCGGCCGTTGGCGACCCGATTGGAGATCACATGCGGACGCATGATCAGCACTGCCGCTTCGATGGTACCGGTCTGGGCGACGGTATCCTGACGGAAGTTTTCGTCGTCCTGATTCAGCCGCGACGCGCCGATGCCCTGAATGCGGTTGGCGCCCTCATAGCGGGTGATCCGTATTTTCTTGGACTTGCGCAGCTGGTTCTCGATGAATCCGTTGAGCTCGGAAACGTTGAGATCCGGATCGTCGGAGTCG
This sequence comes from uncultured bacterium, assembly GCA_902783135.1. GTDB lineage: Bacteria > Verrucomicrobiota > Lentisphaeria > Victivallales > Victivallaceae > UBA1784. The sequence goes on along the minus strand of CACZPY010000145.1, from coordinate 2,275 downwards.
TTTCTGACCATATCCAGCTTCATCAGCGGACGCTGTTTGTTCTTCGCCTTGTAGGCGGCGACGAACTCGTTGAAGTCGTCGTCGGTCAGCGCCTCTTCGATCGCCGCCTGCGCCGCCTTGCGCAGTTCGGCGCTGGAGATGGTGTACTCGGAGCGGATGTCGTCCGGCTGCTTTTCCGGATCGTCATAGATCTCGGTGCTGGCGCATCCGGCGAGGCAGAGTCCCGCCGCGGCGACGACTCCGGCAAACAGTGATTTCTTCATAATGTTCTTTCCTTATGTTATATGGTTGAAATGACACTCACTTGACCTCTTTGACGCTGATCCGGAAATCGTCGCAGTTGACCGTCGGCGCGACCCCCTGAAAGTACACCGCTTCGCCGGGGATCACCGTTACCTGACGCCAGTTGGACATCACCGTCGGCACCTGCATCCCGTCGTGATCGAACCACTCGAACTTGTACATCACCTTGTACGGGGCATCGTCTTTCATCCAGCTCCACGTCTGGGCGAAGGCGCCGGTACGGACGTTCACCGCTTCCAGCTGGACGCGCAGGAACCCCTCTCCGGTGCGGCTGGTACGGACGCTTTTCAGCGCCAGCCTATCCTTCAGAAAACCGTCGGTGACGAAACGCACGTCGGCGACGGTGTTGGGCTGCATGGTCTTGTCGGCGTTTTCGACACTGTTGACGGTGTTCTGACACCCCGTCAGGAGCAGCAAGGCGAGGCAAGCGGCTCCGGAAAAGATTTTTTTCATGGCAATGATCTCCTATTTTGAATGTAGCGGAAAAACATGACACTTGATGTTGCCCGGCGAGGGCGCGCCGACCCAGACGATCGCGGAACGGCAGCCGTCGGGAATACGCAGCTGAAGGCTGTGCTGTGCGCGTCCGAACAGCGTCAACTTGAGCTCGCGGTTGGCGGGCATGGGCAGTTGGGTCAACTGGAACTCCCGCGGCAATATCTCCCAACTGCGGGTGTCGGCGGTGTTCATCGCGGCGCGGTAGGCGGTGCCGCCGACGGCGACCGACGCCAGAGCCACCGCCTTGGCGGTCCCGTCCATGTTGGAGTTCTGGATCGCGATCAGACTGGCGTGATAGGCGGCTTCCTTGATCAGCGTGCTCAGCACGATGCGGGCGATCATCCCGGGCAGACGCTCGTTGAATTCCTGCGCGAGGATGGCATCCATATCCGCGAGTATCACGGTATCCTGCGCCTTGCCGTCCGCCTCGACGCGGAGCCCGCCGAAGGCGGGAACGTAAAATTCGCACATCGGCCAGGCGGTCATGATCGGGAAGTAGAGCGCGATCTGCCGGAACGCCGCACTGCGGCCGTTGGCGAAGATCACGTACACGCAGTCATGGTCGATCGGGAACGCGAACGGCGGCGTGCCGCTCAACCCGGCGGGGATCGGCCTTCCGGCGAGCCCCAGAGCGGTCACATAATACTGCCGGAACACCGGATTCCCGGGCATCGCCTCGTGCAGACGCTTGAAATCGATGCGGGCGTTGTCGAAATTCCCGTCGCGCAGACTCCCCAATCCCGACAGAAAGATCGCCGCGGGATTGAGAAAGTTGCCGTAACCGCGGTTTGCCCTTTCCCGGACCTCCTTCAGCCCGGCGGCGAACTCGGCGTTCTGAGCGTTGGCACAGAGGGTCCGCTCGTCCGAAGCGGCATCCGCTTTGCTCGCCACGGCGGGATTTTTGCGGCGTTCCTCGTCCAATTCGGCTTTTTCCCGCTCGAAGAAATCGCGGTAGTCGTCCTGCACTTTTTTCTGCTCGTCGCGCAGGCGGCGCAGCTGGGCGCGGAACGCCTGCTCGTTATCCATCCCGAGGTACGCGAGCGACTTGAAGATCGAGAGCGCCATCCGGTCGCGGCAGAATCCGCGATACGGCAGCACGTTCAGATTGGTGACCGCCATACCCGCCTCGGCGCCGGCGTCGCGGACGCTGAGTTTGGCGCGGTCGTCGTACTCTCTGATCAGTTGTTCGGCGGTCTTGAACTCATCGACGCACTCGCGGAAACGCCCCAAGTGGAAATTCATGCTGCCGGCTTCGAGCCGCCACATGATCTCGTCGCCGGAGTTGACCACCGACGTATTGCACCATGACGGATCGCGGAGTTTGTAATCGATCTCCTCCATGACGGCGGAGTTGTCGCCGCGTTCGAGCGCCCTCATCATATCCGCCTTCTGCAGATGCGAATTCATCACGGTGGAGCATCCGCACAGCCACAGCGCGCCCAGCGCTGCGGCCGCCGATGCGCCGACAGGGAAG
>CACZPY010000144.1 GCA_902783135.1 uncultured bacterium | reverse complement strand
GACGATCACCGAACGGCCGGAGTAGTCGACGCGCTTGCCCAGCAGGTTCTGACGGAAGCGCCCCTGCTTGCCTTTCAGCATGTCGGAAAGACTCTTCAGCGCGCGGTTGCCGGCACCGGTCACGGGACGGCCGTGGCGCCCGTTGTCGAGCAGCGAATCGACCGCTTCCTGAAGCATGCGCTTCTCGTTGCGGATGATGACTTCCGGCGTCCGCAGATTCAGCAGGTTCTTGAGCCGGCTGTTGCGGTTGATCACGCGGCGGTAGAGGTCGTTGAGGTCGCTCGTGGCGAAACGGCCGCCTTCCAGCGGGACCAGCGGGCGCAGATCCGGCGGGATCACCGGCAGCACCGACAATATCATGTGCTCGGGACGCGAATTGCTGGCGATGAAACCTTCGACCAGCCGCAGCCGCTTCGAGATCTTCTTGCGGCGCGCCTTGTTGCTGGTGGCCTGGAACTCGACTTCCAGTTCCGCTTTGAGGTTCTCCAGATCGATGCGTTCCAGCAGCGTCTTGATCGCGGGGGCGCCCATGTCGGCGACGAAGGAATCGCCGTAGTCTTCCTGCGCCTGACGGTACTCCACCTCGCTGAGCGTGGAACCGACCGGCAGCGGGGTGTCGCCGGCGTCGATGACGATGTAGGTCTCGTAATAGATGACCTCTTCCAGCTTCTTCGCCGTGAGGTCCAGCATCAGACCGATGCGGCTCGGCATGCACTTGAAGAACCAGATGTGCGACACCGGCACCGCCAGTTCGATGTGCCCCATGCGCTCGCGGCGCACCTTGGCCTGCGTGACTTCGACGCCGCAGCGGTCGCAGATCACGCCCTTGTGCTTGATGCGCTTGTACTTGCCGCAGTTGCACTCCCAGTCGCGGATCGGTCCGAAGATGCGCTCGCAGAAAAGTCCGCCTTTTTCCGGCTTCAGACTGCGGTAGTTGATGGTCTCCGGATTCTTGACCTCGCCGTGTGACCACATGCGGATGGTCTCCGGCGACGCCACGTTGATCGAGATCGCTCCGAACGAAGTCGCCGAGTCGCGCCCCAGCAGCTCCCGATAGACGAAAGTATTGTCAATCAAGGTTGTACCCTCCCCGATGATTAATTGTCACTGCCCGGTTTCTTGACCGTGCGCACGTCCAGACCCAGGCTCTGCATTTCCTTCAACAGCACGTTGAAGGACTCGGGACGTCCGGCCTCCAGAATATTCTTGCCGGCGACGATCGATTCGTAGATCCGGGCACGGCCGGTGACGTCGTCCGACTTGACGGTGAGCATCTCCTGCAGGTTGTACGCCGCGCCGTAAGCTTCGAGCGCCCACACCTCCATTTCGCCGAAACGCTGACCGCCGTGCTGCGCCTTGCCGCCCAGCGGCTGCTGGGTGACCAGCGAGTACGGACCGACCGCGCGGGCGTGGATCTTGTTCGCCACCAGGTGGTCGAGCTTCAGCATGTAGATCTCGCCCACCATCACGCGCTGATCGAACTTGTCGCCGGTGCGTCCGTCATAGACGTCGGTCTTGCCGTCGTAGACATAGTTGCCGTTCTCATCCTTGCGGAAGCCCCAGTGATAGTTCTTGCCGTTTTCCTCGGCGAAGCGCTCGTTGGCCTTCTCCATCAGCGAGACGATGTCCGCCTCCTGAACGCCGTCGAAGACCGGCGTGGCGACCTTGATGCCCAGCATCTTCGCCGCCCACCCCAGATGGGTCTCGAGCACCTGCCCGATGTTCATGCGGCTCGGCACGCCGAGGGGATTGAGCACGATGTCGACCGGGGTACCGTCCTCGAGGAACGGCATGTCCTCGACCGGGACGATCCGCGACACGATACCCTTGTTGCCGTGACGGCCCGCCATCTTGTCGCCGACCTGCAGCTTGCGCTTGCAGCCGACGTAGACCTTGACCCGCTTGATGACGCCGGTGTCGTTCTCTTCGATCAATCCGGGATTGTCCTTCACGCGGGCGAGCTTCTGGCTGACTTCCTCCATCTGCGGAGTGAAGACGTCGAAGATGCCGTCCAGCGTGTTGCGGAAATCGCACTCCTCAATCGCCCAGTTGGCGTAGTTCTTCGCCAGCTTCTGGATCATGCTCTTGGTGATCTTGCGGTTGGCGGTCACCAGCACCTCCGGCTCCGCGCCCTCGGCAGGAACGGTGGTGATGTCATGCGGCAGCTTGACGCCGAGCATCACGTCGGAGAGGCGGTTGGTCAGATCGGCGAGCAGGTTGTTGAAACTTTCCTTGAGCTCGCTCTTGATCTGCTTTTCCTGCGCCTTCTTCTCGCTCTTGGTCAGATTCTGGCGCGCGTTGGAATCCTTGACCGACTCGGTGCGGATGTCCATGACGATGCCGCCCTTGCCGCTGGAAACGAGCAGACTCGAATCCTTGACGTCGGCGGCCTTTTCGCCGAAGATCGCCCGCAGCAGGCGCTCTTCCGGCGCCAGTTCGGTCTCGCTCTTCGGGGTGATCTTGCCGACGAGGATGTCGCCGGGCTTGACCTCGGCGCCCTCGTAGACGATGCCGCGGCTGTCGAGGTTGCGGAGCGCGTCCTCGCTGACATTCGGGATGTCGCGCGTGATCTCCTCCGACCCGAGTTTGGTCTCGCGGCTCGTGATCTCGAACTCGTCGATATGCACGCTGGTGT
>CACZPY010000143.1 GCA_902783135.1 uncultured bacterium | reverse complement strand
TGGCGTAATATCTGCGGCGAGGCGCCGCCGCCGGGGTCCGTACGACAGCCCCGGCGGCGGTCCCCGCCGATTTTTTCGAGAGTTTCGAGCGTTTTGAGAGTCTTGGGATAAAGGCGGGGGGCATACCCCGAAGATCCCGAGGTTCCCAAAAAATCCCGAAGGCTTGCCCTCCGCAGCGCCAGCGGCGCGAAGGAGGGCGTTTTGCATTGCGCGCCAGCGTTTACGCCAATTGCGCGGGACACACGGCTTGCCCTCCGCAGCGCCAGCGGCGCGAAGGAGGGGCAGCTCCCGCCTCTCCGCGACCGAAAACCGAACCCCCTTTTTCGTGTATTTCGTGTATTTCGCGGTTTCAAAAATCCCCGCTTCTTACGCGGGACATGCCGTCATTCGTCCGCTCCCGCCTCTCCGCGACCGAAAACCGAAAACCGAAAACCCTTTTTCGTGATAAAAAAAAGGGGGCGGACGAACCGCCCCCTCCGAGTTGCGTATCTTACGCCAGTTGCTTGAATTTCAGCGTGCCGCTTTCGTCCGTGAACTTCCAGCCCGCCCAGTCGCCGCCGGTGAAGCTTTGTTTCCTGTGCCGCTCGTTCCGCGACAAACTCCGCCGCTTATTCCCGGTCGGCGGCTTGCATACGCGTCAGCGCCATTTCATCATTCATCATTCATCTTTCATCATTCCGTCCCGCCGCCGCGGCGGAAGCGTTTCGAGTGCGAGAGCACGAAGAAGCCGAGCGCGACCGCCGCGAACATCGTGAGCGCTCCCCACAGCATCACCGGCGACTTCAATTGCTGGAAAAACTGCGCGCCGAACCACGGCCCGACCGCGTAGCCGATGCCGCGGAACAGCGAAAAGGCCGCCAAAATGCGCCCCGCGTTCTCCGGTACGGTCTCGTTCGAGAAGGCGGTGTACAGCGAAGGCAGCATTATCATCTCGCCGAAGGTCAGCGTCGCGACCGCTCCCGCGATCATCCAGGCGTTGACGCAGAACCCGAGCGAGAAGTAGCCCGCGATGTAAAGCAGCGTTCCCGCGTACATCTGGTACTTCAGCGCGATACGCAGTCTTTCGAGCGTCCGCGTCGTGGGCAGTTGCAACAGTATCACCAGAAATCCGTTCATCGAATAGATCGCTCCCAGCGCCTCGCGGCTGATGCCCACCGTCTTGGTGGAGTAGACCGAAAGCGTCGAATAGAGCTGGGAAGTCAGCGAAAAGAGCATCACCGCTCCCAACAGCATGAAGAGGATCCGTTTCTGTTTCCAGATGATCGGTATCACCGATCCGGAATTCCGGTCTTTGCGGCTTCCGCGCGCGGGAGGCGTGAACCCCGCCGGATAACGGCAGAAGAGCTGGGTGAACACTCCGCCGGCACTGCAGAGCGCGGCGGTGACGAGGAAAAACACCCAGAACGGGGTCCGGGCGAAAAACGCTCCGATCATCGGGCCGAATGCCCATCCGAGGTTGAAGCCGATGCGGATCTTGCTGTAATATCCGGGACGCTCGGCTTCGTCGGTGATGTCGGCGAGATAGGCGTCGGCGCCGATCTGAAAGGATACCCCGACGGCGGTGTTGAGCATCAGTACGACCGCGAAGAGCCAGAACGGCGCGTCGACGTAGGTCATGTACGCCATGATCACGAACAGCGCGGCGCGGGCGAATTGGCCGAATTTCATCATGGGACGCCGCCCGAATCGGTCGGTCAGCGGTCCGAAGAGCATGGGCGAAAACACCACCATCGCCCCCATCAGCGGGAAGATCAGTCCGACGGTCGAATAGGGAATCCCCCGTTCGTTGCTCAGGTAGATCGGGATGAACGGATATACGATGGCGTATGCCAGCTGGTTGAAGGTCCACGCGATGCACAACGTCGTGCCGCGATCGCGCAAAATTCCCGTAAGAACTCTCATTTGGCCGAATGTTCGCTCCCGAACTCCCGGCGGATCGCCGCGCGCGTTTCCGCGTCGGTGAGCACCGCGATCGCGCAGCAGGCGAGCGCCGCTCCCGCCTTGAGCATGCTGTCGTAACCGTAAGCGCCGTTAGCGCGAGCCTTGAGGAGTTCGGAGTGTCCCGGCGCGTCCGGCTGTCCCGGCGCCGAGATGCCGAAGTACGGATGCGCCCCCGGAACGACTTGGGAAAAATCCCCGAAATCGCTGGCGCCCCTGCCGGAGGGAAGTTCGTCGGTGACGTTCATGCCGAGCTCCCGCGCCGCCTCCATGAAGAGGTCGTTCAGCACCCGGTTGGGCTTGCGCGGCTTGTAGGGGACGGCATATTCGACGATCTCGCCCGCGCACCCCGTCATCAGCGCCGCGCCCTCGACCATCTTGGAGAAACGGTCATAGACCTCGTCGATGAGCGCTTCCTGCTGCGAGCGGATGCCGATGCGGCTCATGGTATGGTCGGGGATCACGTTCGCCGCCTCGCCGCCTTCGATTATCACGCCGTGGATCAGCGCCTTGGGATTCATCTGCTGGCGGTATAGTCCGATGGCGTCGAAGAGCAGTATTTGCGCGTCGAGTGCGTTCAGCCCCTTTTCGGGACTGCCTGCCGCGTGCGACGCCCTGCCGTGGAAGATCGCCCGGAAACCGCGGATGCCGGTGCTGCCCGCGTCCCGCTTGGTCCTGCCGCCGCTGGCGTGCGCCATCATCACGGCGTCGACCCCCTCGAGGCAGTTGGTGTTGCGGAGCATCAGCACTTTGCCGCCGCCCTTTTCCTCGGCGGGGGTGCCGAGGACCACGATCCTGCCGGCGATGTCGTGTTTTTCCATATGGATTTTCGCGGCATATGCCGCCGCGACGGATGCGACGCCGCTCAGATTGTGACCGCAGGCGTGACCGATGCCGACGAGCGCGTCGTATTCGGCGGCGAGCGCGAAAGTGGCGCCGCCCGTGCCGTGCACGTACTCCGCGCGGAAGGCGGTCTCCATCCCCGCGTACGGTTTTTCGACCGAGAAACCGTACTTCTTCAGAAGTTCCGTCAGCAGCCGGGCGGCGGTGTGCTCGGCGAACGCGGTCTCGGGGGTTTCCCAAATGGTCCTCGCGGTTTCGACGAGCGGCTGCCGTTCGGCCTCAATTGCCGCCGCCAACTCGCCGGGTATGGTCCTCATGTTCATTCTTGACACCACTATAGCAGTTGGGAGCAATTCCGGCGGTCCGGCCTTGACGTGACCACCTCGAAATAAATATAGCATCTTTCCGCCGTTTTTCAAAACGCGGGGCGGCATCGAAGATGCGGCACGAGGATGGGTACAATAATAAAAAATCCATCCCGTATTTTTTGCCAAAACCGGAAGAGCGGATTCGCTCCGGAAAATTGTAAAAACGAGGGATTTTGAGGTGTGTCGAGTTCGAAAAATAACAAAATCGGCAAAAAAATGGCCGGTTCATTTGACAAAAAAAACGGTTTTATCTTATTAAACGTTAATGTTTCCGGGGCACATTTTTTTCAATACGCTATAGAATAATATTCATTCGGTTTGGTCGAAATAAAAAATCCTGAGAAAGGAGTTGTCGATGTTGAAGTCTTCCAAACAAATGGTACTGTTGTTCGCCTTCTGCTGCACCGCGATGTCGGCCCCATGCGATGTTTTACATGTATTCCCGCCGCAGTCGCGGCGCTCCTCGGCGCCGGATGCGCCGCCGATCCCGAACCGCCGATCTCCGTTGAGTTGGTGGTCTGGGATTGTCGCAGCGAGCGGCCGAAACGCCTCACCGGAGGCGATAGTTTGACGCCGAATTTCGTCGGCATGAAACTGCCGAAAAACGACGCCGATCTGAACGGTCCGTCCGGGGAGGCGGCCGCCAAGTGAAGCCGCCGGGCGCTTCCTGCGCCTGCGGAGCGGCTGCCCGCAGCGTAAGGATAAGTCCGCAGGTTGCCGAGCAGTCACTTGAAATCGTTCTCCGTGTCAGATATATTAATATACCGTAATAAGATAAGGGGGGGCGATCCCGCCGGTAAAACGGATTAAGGACAGATGAAAAACGACAATTCGGGTGCAGGTCCCGGCGAAACCTGCCGCGGCGCGTATCTTTCTCCGCTCGCCGTCGTCGCGCTTTCTTTCGGCTATGCCGTCGGCTGGGGCGCCTTCGTTCTTCCCGGCTCGACGTTTCTGCCGAACGCCGGTCCCGTGGGCTCGGTCGTCGGATTTCTGCTCGGTACTGCGGTGATGGTCGTGCTGGCCATCAACTACCACAAGGTCATCAACCACATCCACGGAGCGGGCG
>CACZPY010000142.1 GCA_902783135.1 uncultured bacterium | reverse complement strand
GGGAATATTACGGTCTGTAATCAGCGGCGACCGCACATCTTTTCCAGCAGGATCGGGAGATCCCGGCGGAACAGCACGCCCAGCAGGGTGCCGGAGATCGCCGCTGCCACCGCGCCCTTGAGGATCACCGTCCCCATGCCCCCCGGCGGGATCGCGTTGGCGCCCGCCCACGTCACCACGCACACGCCCAGCGCCAGCAGCGCGAAGCGCGCCTGACTCCGCCAGTAGACCTTCGCCTGCTGCCGGTCGAAGAATTTGGTGAACATCACGTGCGACTCCCACGGTATCTGGACCAGAATGTAGCCGATGAGCGATGACAGGATGACGCCGTCGAGTTTGTATTCCGGCGGCAGCCAGGCGATCATCGACAGTCCCGCGCCCAGTTTGATCGCTCCGCCGACGACCGGCTTCCACTGATCCTCCTTCCACAGCCCCGCCGCGGATTTTAAGGTCAGCAACACCTGCCGCGACTGGTTGACGTAGAAGTACAATACCAGCAGCGCGGGCGTGAGGAAGTGCAGCGCCAGCGTCGCGTACCGGTGCCCCATCCAGACCTTGATGAACGGCTGATACAGCGCCAGCATGACACCGGCGCACCAGATGATGACGAGCCCCACCATCCGGTAGACCCGCATCAGCAGTTGGAAGTTTTCCTCGCGGGTCTCGGTGTGGATCTTGTTGCCGAAACCGCCCGTCATCGACGCGTAGACGATGCTGGGGATCCCCGCGACGGCGGTGTAGACATAGTAGTAGTTGCCGTAAGTCGCCACCGCCTCGAGCCCGATGAACGCCGACAGCAGCACGTTGTCGATGGAATAGGATATCACGGTGCCGATCTTGTGCATGAATATCGCCTTGACGTCGGTGACTACCTTGCGGCGCCTGTCCTTCGCCAACTCGCCGCGCGGGGCGATCTCCGGGAACAGCCGCTTGGATGCGCGCATGATCAGCAAATTGCGGGCGACCGTGAAGAATATCGTGGTGACGACATAAAGATAGTAGTTGCGCGTCAAAGCCAGAACCGCGAACACCGCCAGATACTGCATCAGCGAAATTAGCGTGCCGATGTTGGTCGTCACGTCGGGCCGCTGATGCGCGTTGATGATCACCCCCCGGTACGCGAAGAGGAAGTAACTTACGGAGGTGTTGATCAAATGGAGCAGATAGAGTATGTGCAGATCCACGTCCGGCGGCAGATTGCCGTGCACCAGCTGGCGCAGAAACGGCATCAGGCACAGCCCGATGAGGAAGATCGCCGTCCCGATCCAGCGGTATATCGTGCGGTAGAAGTTCAGATAGGCGCAGACGAGTTCCCGGTCGTCATCGGCGATCGGCTTGTACATCGAGCAGATGATCGCGGTGCCGAATCCGAGTTCCGCCAGCGAGAGCACCCCGAGGATCGACGCGAACAGACCGTTCAGACCGAGATATTTCGGCCCCAGCAGCATCAGGAACAGCGTCCGGTTCAGAAAAGGAAAGAACAGCGCGATGACGCGGGCGATGACCCCCGCGACAATGCCCTTTTTGGTGTTTTTTATGAAATCCAGTTTCATCGATTCGTTTCAGCCCCGTATTTGGTACAAGTATATAATATACTATTTGTTCGGAGATTTTACAATCGTTCCGGAAGCAGGGTATATGGGCAACGATAAACAAGATCCGCAGAGTGGGAGTGCCGAACGCCTCGGCGCGCACCCCCCGAAAAAGAATCGCGTTGGATTTTCGTCGAAATTTCAACGAAAAGTAGCAAAAACAAGGAGATCGCGGCAAAATTCATTTTACGACGCGATCTCCGGTTTTTGCGGCGATTCTTTTTATGGGGGTATGGAATGGAGATAAATTGACGTAAAGCTGGCATCTCCAATGGGATTCGAACCCATGTTGCCGGGATGAGAACCCGATGTCCTAGGCCTCTAGACGATGGAGACACGCGTCATACAGTGTACATAACATACACCGTGGGGAAGCATTTTTCAAGCCGGAAACGGAAGCGTGCCGATTTTTTTGCGGGATATGGCAAAGTGGAAAAGAAATACTGACCGCGTGCCGTGGATCCATGCGCTCCGGGATGGGGGCCGGTGGACGCGGCGGGTGGGGATATGAACGCGGGGGATGCCCGCGCCGGGACTCATAGCCTCCAGCCGAGAATGGTACGGCTGTAGCCGCAGCAGGCGGCGGGGAGGAATTGCGGAGTTTTCCGCCAGGGGCGGAACACGTTCCGCAGGATCCGCGCCGCGCGCACGAGTTCCGATTTGACCGTATAGAAAAAGTCGCTGAAGTGCTTGCAGACGCGGTAGGCGCCCTCATGCGAAGCACTGACGGAAAGCGTCGCTTCCGCCTCGGCGCAGTGCGCGGGGACGGATACCACCGGCTGCGCGACCTCGGGGAGGGCGCTGCCGGGCAGCGAGATGTTCCGGAACTCTTTCATCGCGGTCAACAGTGTAACATCCGTGGTTTCCGGATATTACTTGGCGGGTTCGTTCTTCTGGAGCACGCCGGCTTCGACGAGCTTGTCGATCAGCTGCTGCATCGAGTTGAACGCGGCGAGGAAGCCCTGCGGAGGCATGATGACGCGCACGTTGCTCTGGGGAACGGGGGCCTTGCCGTTTTCTTCGGGCTGGAGGGTCACGAAATCGTAACGCACCATGCCGCCCGCGAAGTGGATCTGACCGACGCCATCAGCAAAAATTTCCTTCCTGTCCGCCATTTTCTTTCTCCTTTGGTTGACATCAGGGCCTGCCCGGAGTTTTCACCGGGACCGACCGTCGGCCCCGAACATCCGGATTTACATAAATATTAAGTTAACACCATTCCGCCGAAATGTCAAGCCCTTTGCGCCGATTATCGCATATTCGGCCCGAGCTTTTGTTGAAATTCCTTCTATACCGGGTTGCGCTAACCGCCCGGGCGGATTATATTGCGTCATGACAAGTAACGGGGAGTCGTGGTTATGTCGGTTATTTGCGGTTATCATTCGTCGCTGGGCGATATTCGCTTCGTCTGCGGGGATTCCGGTTTGGAGGCGCTGCACTTCGCTGAGGACGGTTTCGCGGGCTCCGGCGCGGGGCACCCTGTAGCCGAG
>CACZPY010000141.1 GCA_902783135.1 uncultured bacterium | reverse complement strand
CGGGGAGGAAGCCCGGCCCCGCGAGTCCGATGAAGGCCCCGGCGGCGACCGCGCCGCGCAGCGTGAGCAGAATTTCTTTCATGATGGATGATCCCTTCCCGGAAAAATTGTTACGGCGACAAATATAGTTTGCGCCGTCATAAAATACAAGCCGCCGCCGTAAGGCGCTTTTGACAAACTTCGCCGCCGGCGGTATATTGGACGGGAAACGGTACCGCGATGAAGCCGGGCATGGGAGGCATACATGGAATTCGACCCCGATAAAGTTTACTGGCAGGCGCACCGCGGCGGCGGCGGCAATGAGGCGCCCGACAACACCTTGTACGCGATGCGCTACGGCTGGAGACTCGGCGGCATCCCCGAGGCGGACATCCGCGTGACCGCCGACCGCGAGGTGATCTGTCTGCACGACAACACGCTGGCGCGGACGACCGACGCCCCGCCGGAGGTCGCCGATCTGCCCGTCGGCGAACTCGATCTGGCGGAGGTGAAAAAGTACGACGCGGGGAAGAAGTTTCGCGCCGACTGCGCCGGAGAAAAAGTGCCGACGGTGCGCGAGGTCTTCGCGCTGATGCGCGACGATCCGGAAAAACTTCTCTACGCCGACATCAAGAATTATGACGAAAAACTGTTCCCGGTGCTGCTCGAAAACTTTCTCGCGCTGGCGCGCGAGTACGGCGTGGCGTCGCGGATCATCGTCGCGGGACGCGACTACGCGTTGAACTGCCGTTTCAAGGAACTCTGCCCCGAACTCAAGACCATGCAGTGGATCGGTCGGACGCCGTCGGAGCGGATGCGGACCTTCCGCGAACTCGCCGCCAAGGGCTTCGCCGGATTGGATCTGGTGCAGCTGCACCTCTACATCAGAGACGAATGTCCCGACGGCTGGATCTACGACCTTTCCCTCGCCGAATTGCGCGAAGCGTTTCGGACGCTCGGCACCCGCTTGGAGGTCTTCCCCTTCGGCGCCTTCACCAAATCGGCGGTGGAAACGCTGCTCGAGATCGGCATCCGCCAGTTCGCCACCGACGAACCGAGCCGCTTCAGCCGTTATCTGCGCGAACTTGTGTGACTTCTCACACGAGTTCGAGCGTCATCGCGGGCGACTTTTCTCCGGCGTAGATCTCCGCCGTGACCGCGCGGTCGCCGATATTCAGCACCGCGTAGCCGGTCGCGCTGGAGGGCTTGCCGTCGCTGAAACAGCGCCACGTCCGGTGTTCCAGGTAGTTTTCCGGAGCGAAGACGTCGCGCGGTTTGACTTCGAGGAACGGGAACATCGATTTCGCGAATGAAGCGTAATCGGCGGTCGTGAGCTGCAGCGGGGCCCGCTTCCAGTTGGTGGACATGCTGCTCAGCACCAGTTGGGTCAGTATTCCCTTCGGGTGGCGGTAGCGGATCAGATGCTGGTAGTGGGTGTGCGCGGAAATGAGGATCGTGCGCCGTGGCGCCAGCATGTCCGCCAACTCGCGATAGTCGGGCAGTATCCACGCCGCCCACTTCGTCGCCGGTTCGCAGGGGAAGAGCGCCAGATGCGACACCACGAACACATAGCGGGTATCCGGCGTTTCCGCCAATGCCCGGCGGATGAATTCCGTCGCGCCGCCGGGATGGAACGGATCGACGAAGATGAAGAGATCCTTCCCCTGTTTCATCACATAATCCGCCGAGTGCGGAACGGCGGCAAGTCCCGCTTCCCGGGCGATGAACGGCAGCACGGCCTTCCGTATCGGGCGGTATTCGCCGCCCGCGATCTGGGTGCAGTCGCCGTTTTCGTCGTATTCGTCCCAGCGGGGGTAGGAATCCAGCACCCGCAGGTCGTGGTTGCCGATCACCGGCAGGAACGGTCGACCGGGGAAGACCTGTTTCATGTGCTTGAGCGCGTCGGTCAGCATGGCGGTCTGAAGTTCGACGTCGTCACCGTCCCCCTGCGTGATGTCGCCCCCCTGGATGACCCACGGGAACGACCCGTCCAAACGCGAGGCGGCGTCGGCGAGCAGGTCCTGCGATGGCCCAGCCCACATGGCGAAGTTGCGGAGCCGTCCGCGTTTCTGCACCTCATTCGCGGGTTCGCGGACATGGTAGGCGCTGCCGTCGAAGTGAAGGTCGCCCAAGGCAAGTATGCGGTATTCGTTGGTATTGCCGTTCATGATGTTTCTCTCTTTTTTTGTCGGTCAGCGGATGAAATTCGTCGGCTGCCACGGTTCTGTGCCGGTCCGGGGGATGGCGCCGTCGCGGGCGAGGTTCTTGACGACCCACGCCATGTTGCGTCCCAGCGTGCGCATGGTCTGCATCCCTTCGGCGTCGAGGGCGCACTCGCCCGCCCGGCTGCCGAAGACGATGTTCCAGTACTGCGATCCGATCAGCACACAGTTGAGCATCTCGAAAGGCATGTTCAAGGTTTGGAACGCGGCGGTGGCGCCTCCGCGGCGGGCGACTGCGACGGCGGCGGCGACCTTGCCGCCGATCAGATGGCTGGCGCTGTAACATACGCGCTGCCATACGGCGAGCAGCTGTCCGGCGGGTTGTCCGTAGTAGGTCGGCGACCCGAGAACGATCCCGTCCGCGTCGGCGAGTTTATCCACGAGGCGGTTGGCGACGTCGTCGTCGAAGACGCAGCGTCCGAGTTTTTTGCTGCGGCAGGCGTTGCACGCGGCGCAGCCGCGCACCGGCGAGGTGCCGATCCAGAATATTTCGGTCTCCACTCCCTGCTGATGCAGCGCATCGGCGATCTCCCGCAGGGCGCGGTCGGTGTTGCCGTTGCGGCGGGGGCTGCCGTTGACGAGCAGGACTTTCATGTTTTTTCCCTTTCCTGTCAAATGACGCGACTTTTCTATACTATATCAGCATGGAACGGAAATATCAATATGCGGACCGGGCGAACGCCGCTTTTCCCGTGTTGCATTATACGCCGAGAGAGTGTATATTCCAAAATCGTGAACGTATTTTTGAAACATTCCCCTGAAAATAAGGATCGTTTTGAAAGATGAAAGCAATTCTCCCCGCCATGGAAGAGTACGCGAAAAACGTACAGCCCGAACTTCTGCAGCTTATCCGCGACCTCTGCGCCATCCCCGCCCCCTCCAATCACGAGGAAAAACGCGCGGAGTTCTGCCGTGACTGGTTCCTTCGCAACGGTTTCGCCGACGTTCGTGTGGATGAGGCGCTCAACGTGTTCACCTCCGTCGGCGTCGGCATCGACGGCTCGGACGAACTGAATTTGATGATGGCGCATACCGACACCGTCTTCCCCGATACCGACCCCCTGCCGTTCCGCGAGGAAGGGGGATTCATGTACTCGCCCGGCGTGGGCGACGACACCGCCAATCTCGCCGTGCTGATGGTCTGCGCCCGTTATTACCGGGAACACCCCGCCGCCGGACGCCGGGGCATCCTCTTCGTGGCGAACTCCGGCGAGGAGGGGCTCGGCAATTTGAAGGGCAGCCGCAAGATCATGGAGACCTTCGGCGGACGGGTACGGGAATTCGTTTCGCTGGATGCCGCATGCATGAACCGGCTCGTCACCCGGGCGGTCGGGTCGCACCGCTACCGCGTGACGGTGCGCACCGAAGGCGGACACTCATTCGCAAGATTCGGCAACCGCAACGCCATCCACTCGCTCGCGACGATGATATCGCTGCTCTATTCGGTGAAGGTGCCGGAGGTCGGGGACAGCAAGACCACCTACAACGTGGGGTTGATCTCCGGCGGAACTTCGGTCAACACCATCGCGCAGAGCGCGGAGATGATGTACGAATACCGCTCCGACAACCGCAGCTGCCTCGAAAAGATGGAAAGGTTGTTCCTGAGCACCGTCGAGACCATCCGGGCTACCGGAGTGGAAATCGAGGTCGAAAAGGTCGGCGACCGTCCCTGCGGCGGCGAGGTGGACGAGACGCGTCTCGCCGTACTGCGGGAGCGTTACCGCGCCAGTGTCCGCGAAACCGTGGGGCTGGAGCCGTTCGACGGAGCCAGCTCCACCGACTGCAACATCCCGCTGTCGCTGGGGGTCCCCGCCATCTGCTTCGGCGTCTGCCGCAGCAAGGGTGCGCACACCCGGGAGGAGTCGCTGGATACGACCAGCCTTACCGACGGCTGCCGGCTGCTGCTGGACTTCCTTTACCGCGATTGAGCGGGGGGGCGGGGACGGTCCGTTTCCGTCCCCGCCGCATGGCCGCGAGTTTTACCGACGGGCGCGGCAACTGCCGACATTTGCCGAAAATCCGCATCATTATGGATTGTAAATATATTGATGTGTGATATATTACCTCTCAAGCCCGCGGAGAGGGTGTATGCATTAGTGTGAAATTGCGGATTTGCAATATGGACCGGATATTGGCGCACAGCAGGAAAATATTGTTCACAGCGGCGGTTGCTGCGCTGGCCATGGTGGCGTTGTGCATGTACTTGTCCCATGTTCCGGATCGTGATATGGTGAGCCGTTATATCCCGATGGCGGAAGCATTTGCCTGCAACGACTTCGCTTTCGCATTCCACCCCCGCATCCCGCCGCTGCAGCCGCTGTGCGGCGGTATCGTCACAAAATGTTTCGGGGTCGATGCGTTTCTCGGGTTGAAGATAGCTTCCGCCTGTTGGCATTTTATCGGCGGCGTGCTGATCTGGATCCTCTTCTCCACGCTGTACCCGGAAGACCGCAAGGTGGCTTTGTTCGGGACGATCCTGTACTTGTTTTTCCCGTATATATTCCACATGTCATACTCCGGATTGCGGGAATCGGCAAAATGCGCCTTGCTGATTTTGCAGGCGTTGGCGATGGTGAGAGTATGCCGGGACCGGTCCCGCTGGTGGGATTATCTGCTGGTGGGGCTTGCCGCCGGATTGGGATCGCTGACCCGGGCGGAACTTACTGCCGTGGGGATGTTCTGCATCTTCTGCACGGCGATCTTTGAAGGCGGTCCCAAAGGGTTTCCGTGTCGATCCTTTCTGGCATCCGCAGCTGCATTGATTTTCTGGTTCGGCAACGCCATGATCAATTATCACTTTTTCGGGCATGCGATGCTCGACGTCCGTTTCGCCCGGATGTTTTTCAAATACAGCGGCCGGGCGGCCGGTCCGCTCGATGCCCTGCTGGTGGCGTTGTTCATCGCCGTTTTGCTGCCGGTGGCGGCGTATGCGGCGAAACGGCTGTTCCATCGGATCCCGGTCGGTTACTTTTGGGGCGCGGCGCTGCTTTTTACCGTGGCGACGACGATTTTTTCCATCGCGACCGCCCAAAACAGCAAGATACAGGGAACGGGAGGCGAACTTGTCATATCGGTGCTCGAAGGCATATATTATTTCATCGTTCCCATGGCGCTTGTCCATGTCGGCAGGCAGGTGTTCCTGCACAAGTTCACCCGCGAGGAGCATGCTTTGCTGATCGTCGGGGCGTCTCAGTTTCTGCTCTGCATCCTGCAGAACCAGATATTCCACCACAAGATCAATGTTTCGTCGCGTTATCTCTATTCGACACCGCCGCTCTTTTTGGGTTTCTTCCTGTTGGGGTGGGAAGATTTTTACCGGTGGTTCTCCATGATCCTGCCCAAATGGTGTGTCAACTTGATGTTGGCGGCCTCCATCGGCGGGTTGGCCTTCATGTACTCCTACCATGTGCCGCAGCCGGTTTATCGGGAATATCACGACAAGTCTCAGCTTGCGGACAGGGCGGCGATAGGCGAGATATGCGCTCTGATCGCGGATGACAATCGTCCACTGCGCACCAACCGCAAGGTCGTGCTCTCTCCGTGGGAATACCGGAGCCGCCGGATCCCGAAGATCTGGTTCAGCGGGCATCCCAAGATTTCGGTGGCGGTCTATTTTCTGGGGGGGAGCATCACCAAGTCGGTGTCGGAGGCGGATTATATCGTGTCGGAGCACCTGCCGAAACGCATCCAACACAATAAGGCGCATTTGCTCGGGCTGGTCAGGGGGCGCAAACGTGTTCTCGGCGTTTGGAGGATAAGGTGATTTTCGGGCACCGTTTCAAAACCGGCAGACTCCGCCCGTTTCTGCTGCTGTTGAGCGATTCGCTGGTTTTGGCGGGTACCATCACGCTGGTGTTCTGGTGCTACAAGCTGATGGGCGGCCGCTATACGATGGACATCGTTCTGCGGACATGGCCGATACTGGTGCTGATGATCGGCATCAATCTGTGCGCCAAGCTTTATTGCGGCAATCTGTTCTATCCCGGGTTGTCCATTCATCCGGTGGAGGAACTGCGGCGGTTGACCTTGAGCTGCATCGGCAGTTTCATGACCTTTTCCGCATTGTTGACCTTCACCCGCGACAACCTGTCGTTCTCCCGTGTGGCGCTGTTTTTTTCATGCTGTCTGTCGATGCTGCTGATCCCCGTCGGTCGGGTCATACTGCGTTATGTGCTGTGGAAATTTCACTGGGCGTACATCCCGACGGCGATCATGGGCGATGCGCAACTGGCGCGCGGGGTCGTGAGCAAGATGGTCGCGGACAACAACTGCATTCTGGAGGTGAAGGCATCCTGCTGCGGTGAGGCGCTGTCCCCGGACATTCCCGATTTTACGATAGACGGACTTCATGACTTCTGCTGCCGCCACCGCATCAGCTACCTGATCTACTGCGAACATTCCGGAGGCGGATTGAACATCGAAAGGGTGCTGCCCGCGTTCCTCCATGTGCTGGTGGTCAACCGCGTTTCGCGTTTTCCGGTGCTGTGGTCGTATCCGGTGAGTTTTTACCGCTTCTTTTCCTTCGAGGTGAGCAACCGCTTGCTGCAGCGGGAAGTCCGGATCCAGAAGCGGGTGATGGAGATCATCTTCGCGGTGCTGGCGCTTGTTTTGCTGTTCATCCCCGGTCTGCTGATCGCGCTTATGGTCAAGATCACCAGCCGGGGACCGGTGTTTTACCGGGCCAGTCGTTTGGGGCAGCGGGGGCGTCCCTTCGAAGTCCTGAAGTTCCGCACCATGCAGGTCGACGCCGACCGCATTCTGGATCAGATACTGGAGCAGTCTCCCGAACTCAAAAAGCAGTGGGAGCGCAAGTTCAAACTGGAGAACGACCCGCGGATCACTCCGATCGGGTTGTTTCTCCGCAAGACCAGTCTGGACGAGCTGCCCCAGTTCTGGAACATTCTGCGCGGCGAGATGGCGCTGATCGGTCCCCGTCCCATCGTAAGGGAAGAGGTGAAGTATTACGGCGACGATTACAGCACCTTCGCCAGCGTGAAACCGGGTATCACCGGGTTGTGGCAGGTGTCGGGACGCAACGATATCGGATACGAGGAACGGGTGGGGCTGGATGTGTTTTATGTCAACAACTGGTCGTTCTGGATGGATTACTACGTCTTTTTCCGGACGTTTTTCGTGATCCTGTTGGGACGCGGAGCTTATTGAACGGATGTGGAGCCGCCGGACATGAAAGACCGTTTGAAAAACGCGACGGTGATCCGCGATCAGATCGCGGTGCTGGTGAATAAGGAGTTCAAACTCAAGTACAATGCCACGGCATTGGGGTTTGCCTGGTGTCTGCTGGTGCCGCTGCTGATGAGCATGGTCTACTATGTCGTCTTCGGCGTGGTCATGAAAGTCGGCAGGATGCCGAACTATTTTCTGTATCTGGTATCCGGCAACTTCCTCTGGCAGTTTTTCTCCAGCGTGGTGATGCAGAGCGGCACGGTGTTGACGAAGAATGCCGCGCTGCTCAAAAAAACCAGTTTCGACGAAAGTCTGCTGATCTGGGGAACGTTTTTTTCCGAGGGGCTGCACTTCCTGCTGGTGATCCCCGTGCTTGCCGGAGCGATGGCGCTGTACGGCGTACGTCCCCAGTGGTACAGTATACCGCCCAATATGCTGGTCGCGGCGGTTTCGGTGACGCTGCTGTCGGTCGGAATGGGGTATCTTTACGCGGCGCTGAACCTGATTTTCCGGGATCTGGAGCGTATAATGCGGATCATCATGCGGATATGGCTCTATGCCTCGCCGGTGTTCATCCCGATCAAGGTGATCCCGGAAAAATGGCGTTTTTACTATATGCTCAATCCGATGGCGTCGATAATGACGCTGTGG
>CACZPY010000140.1 GCA_902783135.1 uncultured bacterium | reverse complement strand
CGGCCGCTTCATGTCGTTCTTCAAGGTGGTCGGCACGCTGGCGGGAATGCTTTTCAACCTCTGCGTGATGCCCTATGCCAAGACGCATCTGGCGATCATCTTCACGATGGTGGCGGTGATCCACGCGCTGAGCTTCACGGTGATCTGCCTGCGGGTCAAGGAGGGCGAGTACCCGCCGCCGCCGCCCAAGTCGCGCATCGAGATCTTCACCGGATACTTCCGGGATTGCTTTTCGATCCCGTTCTTCGCGATCGCCTTCATCGGGCTGGGCTTCAATTTCGTATCCACCACCTGCCGGGATACTTTCAACCTTCTGTTCGTGCTCCACGAGCTGAATCTGACCACGGCGCAATTCGGGCGGGCGATGGGCATCGCCCTCTTCGTTTCGGTGGTGCTCTTCATCCCACTGGGGTATCTGGTGGACAAACTCCATCCCCTGCGGGTGTTCCTGGCCGGAGCTTTTCTGGTGATACTGGTGAATCCGTTCGGCTTTTTCTTCGTCCGGGGGTACCGTTCGTTTCTGGCGATGGCGGTGATGCTGGCGGTGGTCTACGCGATCCAGAACGCCTCGCTGGTGCCGATGTACATGAAGCTCTATCCCAAGGAAAAATTCGGACAGTTCTGCTCGGCGGGCGCGATGGTCAAGGCGATCATGCTGGTCCTCGCCAACGGCGTGAGCGGCTGGTTCATCGGAAAATTGGGCTACCGTTGGCTGTATGTGTGGGATTTCTTTTTCACGATCATGTGTTTTTCGCTCATCTTGTGGGTGTATGTCAGGTGGAAGAAGCTGGGGGGAGACCGCGGATACCATCCGCCGGAGCGCGTCTCCGCCGGAAACGGGCAACGATAACGATCGCAATCAAAACTCAAGGAGGTTTGTCATGTCGGATAAATTTTCAGTCATCGAAAACCACAAAAACACGGTTCGCCGTTTCACTCTGATCGAACTCTTGGTCGTGATCGCGATCATCGCGATACTGGCGGCGATGCTGTTGCCGGCGCTGCAGTCGGCGCGGGCGCGGGCGCAGGGAACGACCTGCATCAACAACCTCAAGACTCTCACCACTCTGGGCACGATGTATATGAATGACCACCGCGGCGCGTGGTATTCGCCCAACAGCTCGTCCCCGCCGCGCACCTGGGTGTTCAGCGCTCTGCACCGGGGCAAATTCATCAAACTCAACGATGCCGGAGTCACCAACTGGTGGAGCATGACCTGGGCGAATCAGCGGACCATCTGCAAGACCCTGCCGGCATATCTGCGCTGTCCGTCGATACAGGTGTTGACGGCTCCCGATGATGCGGTACGCCGCTTCCAATGCTACGGTTCGGTCTACAACAACGGCACCAATGCGGCGAACAACGGCGGCTGGTACGGGGCGCTGTACATCAACAATCCGATGTTCCGGGCCGCATTCGGTCCCACCAACGGAGGCAGCGGATATCCGTCCCAAGCCGAGGTCAGCAGCAAGGGCGGATCGTACATCGGCGAATCCGGCACGCCCAGCAATACGCTGTGGTTCGCGGACGCGGTATGCCCGGCGATCAAGGCGGCGTCGCCGATGATCATCCCCCATTACAGCACCACCACCTCGGCCGACTACGGACGGGTGACGCCGCTTCACAACGGCAGGATCACTATCGCCGCCTTCGCCGGCAACGTCGAAAGCGTTCCGGTCGATGGAATGTCCAATTACTTCGCCCCGCTGCACGCGGGCAGCGGCGTCTACTGCGTGGAGCAGGTCAACGGCTACTGCGAGCCCGACGGCGCTGACGGTTACGAAAATCTGAAGATAGTCGAGTAGATCGAGTGTAAAATAATCAGGAGGAACGATCATGGCTTATGTTGAAGAGATCACCATCGGCAGCGGAGTAGTCAGCGAGTTTCTGAAGGCCGGCCCGGAGGAATCGGGCGGCGACGCGGGGACGATCATCATCGAGAACGGCGGCAAGCTCGTCTCGGGCGAGCTGCTTCAGGGGGGAGCCGTCACCGTGAGCGGCACCGCCGAGGAGCTGACGGTCAACTCCGGCGGTACGCTGCGGATATCCGGCGGCGTGGTTTCGGGCGGCAGACTGATCGGCGGCACGGGCAACGACCAGACCTTCGTCGTCGATCGCGGCGGCAGCGCGGTGAATATCGAGATCTCCGCGACGCGACTCCACATCTCCAACGGCGGCGTCGGCATCGGCAACACCGTGGCGGTCGCCGGAGTTGCCCAGCTCGTCCGCGGCGAAGCCAGCCACACCCTCGTGCTCAAAGGTTACGAGCGGGTCTACACCGGCGCTTCGACCTACATGACCATCGTCAACGGCGGTCAGCAACATGTCAACGAGGGCGGCGTGACGGTCTCGACCATCATCCTCGCGCAGCAGCAGAACGTCAGCAACGGCGGCGTGGCGAAGTCGACCATCGTCCGCGACGGGTTCCAGTCCGTCGAGGACGGCGGCACGGCGGAAGGCACGGTGGTATCGGGCGGATACCAGTTCGTCAAGGGCGGCGGGTCGGCAAAAGACACGGTGGTATCCGACGGATACGCCACGGTCGACGACGGCGGGCGTTTGATCGGCGCGCTCGTCGTCGGGGGGTCGTTAAACCTCAGGGATGGCGGTGTCGCGCAGAACGTCGTCGCCGTCAGCGGCGGCAGCGTCAACGTTTCCAGCGGCGGGGAACTCACCGGTCTGACGGTCCTCTCCGGGGCCTCCGTCGGGGTCTCCGGCGGCGCCACCGTCACCGGGCTCTATGTCTCCGGACTGT
>CACZPY010000139.1 GCA_902783135.1 uncultured bacterium | reverse complement strand
GTCATTCGCCGCGGTGTAATATCGCACACGCTGCGCCGCTTGTCGGTGTTTTTGGGCGAATGACCATATCCCCCATCAGCAGCGCCAAGGCCCTTTAAAACGCAAAATGGCGGCAGGATTTCTCCTGCCGACGGGTGATTCCCGCCATCAGCGCTCCGGGAAGCCGTAAAGCCGCCGCTGTTCGTTCCAGTCCTCTGGAATCGGCTGTTCGGTCAGCTTCGCGATGGACAGCCCTTCGGGTTCGACCCCGGCGAGGATCGCCTCGACGATGTCGGGCGCGAGACTGTTCAGGGAAAGGATGCGGGTGATGTAGCCGGTGGTTTTGCCGCCAAGCATTCTTGACAGGTCGGTCACGTTTTTCGCTTCGCCGTTGATCAGCATATCCATCCACCTACGGGCGTTGTTGATCGCCCGTAGGAGCGATGTCTGCTTCAGCCGCTCCGCGCCGGGAGCCGGGATCACCACCCGGCGACGCCCCTCGATCAGCTTCTGTTCCATCTTCATGGTGATGCGTATGGAACCGTCATCCAAGATGTCCTGCCGACTCTCCGGGATCTCGGCGGCATTGCCGTGCGGTTCGTTGAAGTAGCCGCCGACCGCCATTTCGGAGGCGAGGTCTTTCAGGCCGTCCACCTTCAGAACGAAACTTATCCGGTCCGGGAAGACCATGATTTCTCCGACCACCAGCTGAATGAGCTCCTGCCGCGCGCCGGGGAACATGAATTCCCACAGCCCGGCCGCGTCGCCGAGCGCGGCGATGATCTCGTCCTCGGTCGTGGGCTCACGCAGAAGTGAGCGTTTGTGCCGCGCTTCCGTCAGCATGGTCGCGGCTTTCTTGACCTCGTCGTAGTCGATCTCCTCTTTCAGCGACCTCTGTTTAAGTTCGGTCAGATGCGTCTGCAGCATTTCGCAGTCGCGTTCGCAGTTCTGCCGCAGCAGCTCTTCTTTCTGCCGGACTGCCTTCAGGGTTTCCCGCAGGATCGCGGGAGCCCGGAACAGACCTGCGAGCTGCGCGATCACCGCCTGTTCCAAGTCACCGGCCGGAATCCGCTTCACCGGGCAGTAGTGATCCGAATTCTTGTTGAACTCCGAGCAGACGTAGTAGCAGTATCTCTTGCCGTGATTCCGTGTGTAGGTCGGCGTCAGCGCTGGCAAAGACTTTTTTATGTGGATGAACGTTTGAGTTTGGCACATTCCTTTTGCATATGCATCAGGCGCTTTTGATCGGTCGGATGGGTGGATAGAAAACGCTCCCAGCCCGGAACGCCGTTTTGTTTTTCCAAAAAGGCAAAGAACTCTATCGCACCCTGTGGATCGAAACCGGCACGCGCCATAAGGCGTATGCCGAGCGCGTCAGCTTCGCTCTCCATCTTTCGGCTAAACGGTAAGTGTGCCCCAGCATAGCTGCCCCCTGCGTAGCCGAGGCCCAACAGTAGCGGACCGAGGTGTGCTTCTCGTCGTGGTCGAACCGGCGTCGGCGGTCGAGGCGGTACTGCGGGGGTGGTCTTGAGCCACTCCCTTTTTTTTAGTCACTTGCATTTGCGGGCGAGAGCGGCAGCACGGCAATGCCGAGTATGATCCATTTCTTGCATAGTCTCGCACACGAGTGTATATTATATATTAAGTTGATGCCACGGCATTTTGCAATCAAGTTCCAACAGAGGTTTTTGCCATGAAGAATGTTATTCCGCTGATAGTCGCCGTAGTCCTCGCGCTTGCCGCAGTCTATTTGGTCAGCCGCGTGCTCGTCAACAAAGATGACGCCGCCAAGGAGCAGCAGGTGTCGGTGGTGATCGCCGCGCGGGATCTCGAAGCGGGCGAGGAGCTCGGCCCCGGATCGTGCACGTTCAAGTCGATCCCCGTGTCGGTGCAGCCGAAGAATGCGCTGAAATGGGAGAACGTCTCCTTGATTTTCGGGCAGAAGCTGCCCCAGCGGATCGTGGAAGGCGATTATATCCAGCTCACGGATCTGCAGCTCAATTTTTCGCTCGCGGATTGCGTGGAGATCGGCAAGTGGCTCATCCCGGTGACATTTTCCGATCCGGCGCTGGTCAAGATGTTGATGCCCGAGGACGAGATCGCGATCATCGCTTCCTATGCGGACACCAAGACCGTGCTGCCCACCGCGGCGGAAGGGGCCGCTCCGCTCACCGATGCCCAAATCGCCGCCCAGACGCAGATCAAGCAGAGCCGCGAAACGGTGGTGCTTTTCCCGTGCGTGAAGGTCACCGGGCTGGCCAACGAACGAGGCAATTTCCGCGAATCCGGCGGCTCCACGGCGACGATCTTCGTCTCGCTGCCGCCCCGTCAGGCGACCATTCTGCTGGCGGCGCAGCGCGAAGCCGAACTATATCCGGTGCTCCGCAAGCGCAACGACCCCTCGGCGCGAAACCGCCGCGAACTCGGCGGCGTCAACGCCATTACCACCGAAGAGCTGCGTTCGAAGCTCGAGACCAACAAACTGCCTGACGTGCCTGTCCCTGCGGCGGAATAAATGGGGGACATCATGAAATACCTGTCTGTTCTGTGGATAGCGAATTTCGCCGCCGCATCGATCCTGACCGCCGCTGAGGCGCGGACGGTTGCGGAAGCCAAGCCGGAGGCCAAGACGGAGGTCAAACCGGAAGCCAAGACGGAGGTCAAACCGGAAGCCAAGCCGGAGGCCAAGACTGAGGTAAAGCCGGAAGCCGCTCCGGGATCGACCGGTACCAAGCCGGCGGCGGGGCATCCCGCGGCTGTCGGCATCAACCGCATCGGCGTTTCCGCCGTGACCACCGAACCCATCTCCATCGCCGCCGGGGAAAAACGGGTGCTCACGCTGCCTTTCGCCATCGAGAGCTGCAAGTCCAACTCCTCCAACGTCAAGATCGAACATGTCAGCGGCAGTTCCTTCGAGGTCTCGGGCATCACGCCCGGTCACGCGGTCGTTTCGGTCCTCGCGGGCGGTCTCGAGAAGCAGTACGACATCACCGTTTTCAACTCCACGCTGCAGACCTATCAGGAACTCGGACGGCTGATGGACGAGCTGCCCGAGGTCACCATCGAACTGCATGACAACGGGCTGTTCCTGCGCGGCATCATAACCGATCCGGCGCACTGGCGCTATTTCCGCCGCATCATTCCCCTCTATGCCGACCGCTGCAACAACTATGTGCAGTTCCGCCCCGCTGCCAAGCAGCTGGAGACGCTCAAAAAACAATTTGCCGACCTCGGCATCCCGGTGGTGGAAAGATCCGGGCGGGATCTTCCCGGCAAGGTCGCCTTCGAGCTGAACGACAATGTTCTGATCGTCTCCGGCAATGTCCACTCCGACGCCGAGGCGAAGAAGATCCGGATGCTACTCGAGGCGCAGGAGTGGCTGAACCCCGAATGGAACGGCGGGGGGATCCGCGCCAAGACCGATCTCGTCGTCGCGCCGGTGCAGATCGACCTCGGCATCGTCTTCGTCGGAGTGACCCGCACCCAGCTCGAACGGCTGGGCAACTCCTCCGCCGACGGCAAGGTGCTGTCGTGGGATGTGATTGGCTGGTTCAAGGCGCTGTACGGCGGCACGCTGGAGGCGTTCGACAGCCACGGCGAGCAGCACGTCGGCGGCTCCGCGACCCTGCAGTCGAATTTGAAAGGGTCGCTGCTCTTTTTCGGCAACAACGGCATCTCGGACTTCCGCGACGCGGGGCACATCACGCTGACCAACAACAGCAGTACCGGCACCGAATTCGAAAACGGCGGCACCCGCAGCGTCAAGGTCTCCAGTCGGGACACCGCCGATCTGAAGGAGATCCAGTTCGGGTTGAAATACAAGGCCAAGGCCCAGCTGCTCGACGACAACACGGTCCAGCTGGAACTTGAATTGGAGCGCAGTCTGCCGCCCGTCAGGGACGGCGACGATTACGTCCAGCGCAAGACCAAAACCAAGACCTCGTTCCTCTGCCCCCTCGGCAAGACCGCGATCATCGCCGGTCAGAAGGAGCTGACGTTCACCCACAACGGCCCGACCGGATATGCTTTCCTGCGCCATGTGCCGGTCTTGAACTGGTTCTTCGCGTTCAAGGAGGATGTCGGCGAGGAGATGCAGATACTGATCCTCGTTTCGCCGGAGCTGATGCGTCAGGACGCCAAGCTCTCCGAGCACCCGTCGCAGGAGAATCGCAAGCTCGGGGAAGAGGTCTCGGGCCGTACCGGGGAGCAGGAGCGCGACGTCCGCGAGCGCGAACGGCACAACTGGTTCCGGAGGATGTTCAACTGGTGAGGGTC
>CACZPY010000138.1 GCA_902783135.1 uncultured bacterium | reverse complement strand
TACGACACCGCGATCTCCGGCGGCGACTGGGCGGGCTGGAAGTTCACGGACGAAAGCGGCACGCTGAAGTTCAAGCAACTGGCGTAATATACGCAACTCGGAGGGGGCTGACCGCCCCCTCTTTTTTTTACCACGAGATACACAAAAAGGGTTTACGGTCGCGGAGTGACGTGGGCATACCCTCCTTCGCGCCGCTGGCGCTGCGGAGGGCAAGCCGTTTGTCCCGCGTAAGAAGCTGCAGGACCAGTAGGACAATTGAGACAATTGGGATAACGCGGGGTTGGAAACCGCGTACCGATGTTTGCGGGGCGCTGCCGCGTGACGAGCAAGTGATAAAAAAAACGCCTGTCCCGCGGGACAGGCGTTTTTGGGGTCGGGTGCGGTCAGTCGATGAAGAACAACTCTCCGGGGGCGTCTCCGGGCTTGTCCGGCACCTTTTCGCCCCGCAGCGGGATGTTCATCGTCGCATCGACCGGGACCAGCCCGACCGAGCCGATGTAAACTTCCGACGGTTCGCTGAGTTCGCGCAGGAAGAAGCTCAGCCGCACCGTGTCCGCCAGCTTCGGATCGAGCGGGCGCTCGGGGACGAAGAGCCGGTATGGGAACACCACATGGTGCCAGCTGCGGTCGCGCCGTCCTTCGTGGTATCCGGTCTGATGCGCGGCACCGAAGGGCTTGGAACTCATGATATAGACGCCGGGCCACTCGTTGAACCACGGGTGCGTGACCCGGTAGTCGAGGAACATCGCGCCGATGTTGGTGATCTTCGAGCGGTCGAACCTGATGTCGACGATCAGCCGGGGCCGCAGGTGCGCATATTCCGGTTTCAGCGCCGGGATCGACAGTTTCAGCACCTTGCCGCGTTCCGGCGCGGCGGGATCCACCGCGATCTCATAACTGAATTTTCCCACGAAGCAGCTGTCCGGTTTGGATTTTCCGGTATCCACTCCTTCGCCCTGCTTCTTGGTGTCGGGTATTCCGGAAAGCGAGATGCGGGCGTTGTGGATCTTGCCGCCCGAGTAGTCGCTGATCACGAGCGCCCCCGGAGTACCGGCGGAAACGGGCGCTGCCTGTACCGCTTCGCTCCAGGTCTTTACGCGACCGTCGGCGATCTTGTCGTCGGGGGCCGCCGCGGGGGTTCCGTTGCCGAGCGACAGCGCCAGCAGCGCCGCCGGTACGAAGCTCTTCTTGGAGGCGGCGAAGACGATCTCGCGGATGACCTTGTCGGGGTGGGGGTTTTTCCAGTTCTGCGCGAACATGCCCGCATAGGCGCCGCGCGAATCGTTGAAGCGGCTGAAGCAGCGCACGCCGTAGCCGCCGCCCTCGAAGTTCCAGAACGGCAGATTGTTCCGGAATTCGAACGGGATATATTCTTCCACGAGGTCCTCGTAGCGGACGGTCAGTATCGCCGCGTTCGGGCGGCCCCAGATGTTGTAGGGCAGCGCGCCCGCGAAGGCGTTGATGGCGAGCCACTCCGCCTTGGCGCCGACCGGGATCTTGACCGTGCCGTTGGCTTCGCCGCCGCTCGCGAGGATCGCGAAATAACCGCCGTCGGACGAGGTCGCGATATGGAATTTTTCCGGGGTGTTGCCGGCTTCGGCGCGCATCCGGTCGATGACTTTGCGGTCGGCGGTCGGGAAGCGCCGGTCGCGTCCGAGTTTGGCGTTGAAGGCGCCGTCGAGCGGCAGCGGGGCGAAGCGGACCTCCGGCGGAGCTTCGACCGCGCGATCCGGCAGGACCAGCCGCAGCGTTTCCCACGCGGGGTCGAAGGTCAGCGCCGCGTGGTGCGGCATGTCGGGATTCCACTCGTAGCAGCCGCCGAGGGTGAAACCCGCGAGCCCGATGCCGGAGACCTGTCCGGGGTTGCTCATGTAGCGCAAATTTCCCCAGAACGATTGGAAGACCCCGTCGCATCCCTGTTTCACCACTTCGATGGGCATGACGCGCAAGTTGTCCATGCGCGAGCAGTAGGTCATGCTGAAGAGCTTGAATCCCGCCTCCTTGAAGAAGGGGAAGCGGGTTTTGCGCAGCTGGAGGCCGTAGTCCCAGTTGCAGAAGGTCACCCGCTTGTCGAGTTCCGGCAGGATCGAGACGCCGTCGCCCGGTTTGCCGGGGTAGTACATATCGTGATACAGGATCGGCGTGACGCCGCGTTTCAGCACCGCCTGAGTGTAAACGAGCGTCGCATCGCGCCACAGTGTCTTGACGGGGATGCCCTTGCAGCGGACGCAGATGCCCCACGGCTGGTTGTCCATCTCGTCCATGGAGAGATTGAAATACTTGGGCTGGAAGAAGTCGATCTGTTCGTTGATCGCCATCAGCTGGACCCTTCTGCCCTCCTGACTGAGATGGCACGCCGCCGTGGACCATCCGGTTCGCTTGGGATCTTCGGCGATCTCCTCCTTGTAGCGGGGATGGGAGTGCAGCCACTCGTCGTGGGTGATGATCTGCAGCGTGGGGATGATCTCGATGTGGTGGCGCTTCGCCGCCGCCCGGATCGCCTTGACGTCATCCATCGAGTAGGAGTTGTACCGGTTGGTGAAGGGGTTGTTCTTGTAGGGGAACTTCTCGCCGAATTCGAGCATCATGTAGTTGTACTTGAGCGCGCCGGCGGCGTCGATCTCGCTGAGGATCTCGGTCACGCAGCCCTTGAAGCCCAGGTGCCGCAGATTGCGGTACATGCCGCGGATCTTGAGTTTCGGCCAGTCGGTGATGCCGCACCGGGGCAGTTCCGGCTTCACGGCGTTGCGGAGCAGGTTGCCCAAGGTCCGCACGCCGTAGTAGATGCCGCGCACGTCCCGCGCGCGGATCGCGATGCCGCGTTCGCCGATTTCCAGCGTATAGCCTTCTTCGGACTCGGGGACGCCGTCCTTCGCGAGTTCGAGGCGGCAGAAGCCGTCGGCGTCGATCCGCTTCACCGGGATGGCGGGGAAATAGCGCTTCACGATCTCCGCCAGCACGTCCGCCTCGTTGTCGGCGGCGGCGGGGGCACTGACGGTGAATTCCTTCGGCAGCGCGAGCGTTCCCTTGCGCGCCTCATACTTCTGCACCGCCGGGAGCAGTACCGGCGTGCCGTCGGGATATATCCGGTTGTCGATGGGCAGCGCTTCCAGCGCCGAGGCGGCGAACAGCGCCGCCGCGGTCAATGACCAAAGTCGTGATAGTTTCATACCGCGTCCTTTCATGTTGTTTTTTTTTCTTCAAAGCACCATCGTGCCGACAGTGTACTTTTTGAGTTTTGCGCGATCCACGGTGAAGCCCAGCCCCGGCGCCGTGGGCGCGTTGGTCCAGTAGTCGGGGGCGGTGAAGGGCTCTTCGACGATGTCGTCGATCATGTAGTCGAGGTCGAGCACGCAGTCGGTGGGCAGCGTGCAGTTCGGCAGCGTGGCGGCGGCGATGCGTGGTGCGACCGCGACGCTGAAGCCGAAGCGTCCGCCGATCCAGTTGGCGATGCCGTACTTTTGACAGATGTCGTGCATCCGGCGGGTCTGGGTGAGTCCGCCGACGCGGCAGACCTTGATGTTGATGATGTCGGCGGCGCCCATCTCGCCGCAGCAGCGGGCGTCGTGCAGATAGTGCATGCTTTCGTCGAGGCAGATCGGGGTCCCGAGCCCCGGCCGCAGTTTGGAGTGGAAGTAGATGTCGGTCTCGGCGAGGGGCTGCTCCATCATCAGCAGTTTGAAGCGCTTCCACGAGCGCAGATGCTCCGCGTCCTCGATGGTGTACGCGCTGTTGGCGTCGACCATCAGGCGGATATCGGGATACTTTTCCCGGATCGTTTCGATGTACCGGTTGTCGAACCCGGGAGCGACCTTGAGTTTGATGCGGGCGTCGCCGCGCGCCATGTATTCGTCGACCTCGGCGAGGGCGGCTTCCGGCGAGTCCTTGATGCCGACCGTGGGGCCCGATTCGATGCGCTCCCTGGTGCCGCCGAGGAGCTTCCACACGGGTTCGCCCGCCATTTTGCCGTAGATATCCCACGCGGCGGCGTCGATGGCGGCCTTGGCGAAGTGGTTGCCGCGGTAGCTGTCCATGCAGTCGGTGACTTCGTCGGGGTGGGCGAACTCGCGGCCCCTGAGGAGCGGGAAGAGCGTGTTTTTGATGAGGTCGGTCACCGTGCCGACCGTCTCATGCGCGTAGTAGGGGACCGCGTCGACCGAGGCTTCGCCCCAGCCGATGACGCCGTCTTTGGTGCGCATTTCGACGAGCAGCGCGTTTTTGTGCGAGATCACTCCGGCGCTGATCCGGAACGGGGTGCGGATCGGAATGCTGTAGAAGTGGAGCGTCATCGCGTCGATGGTGAATTTCATGAGAACGATTCCTGAACTTATGGGTTATGGAAGGACGAATTTTCGTTGCATTTCGGCGATGGCGGCGGCGTTTTCGCAGAAGTACGCGTTGCGGACGCCGTTGTCCAGAATGAAGCGGCTGGAGATGGTGCGGCGCCCCGCCTGCAGGAAGCCCGCGCTTTCGAAGATCAGCAACAGTTCCTGCGGGATCTTTTTGACCTCCGCCATGATCGCGGGCCAGTCGAGAATGCCCAAGTTCGGATACCAGTGGCACTCGTCGATGCCGTCGTAGTCCGATAGATGCAGACTTCTGAGCCGGGGCGCGAGGCGGGAAATGTATTCGGGCACGCGCTCCGGGGCGCCGCAGAGGTGGTTCACGTCGAAGCAGACGCCGACATTTTCGGCGGGGAAGCCGTCGATGGCATCCTCGATCTCCTCGGGGCGGCGTCCGATGCAGCTGCGGGGGAGTATTTCCACGTTGACGCAGGCGTCGATCCCGGCGAAGAAGGGCACGATCTCGTCGAGGGTGCGCCGCAGCGCCTTGATCGTCGCCTTGCGGTCGAGGTCGGAAACGGGTTCGCCGCTGCCGTGCAAGGTGTAGAGTTTGCACTTGCATTCGCGCGTCCCTTCGAGCCAAGTCAAAAGTTTTTTGGCGGCGGTGCGGCGGACCGCTTCGACGGGCGAGGCGTAAGCCCAGTCGATGAACGGCATGAAGGGGATGTGGATGCTGGATATTTCGACCAGACCTTCGTCGCGTAGCCCGATCAGCGCGTCGCGGCGGGCGGCGACGAGTTCCGGGGGCACGTCGCCCGCGCAGGAGTATTCGATGCGGCGCATCTTCGATGCGGCGAGGCTGCGGCGGAAATCCGGTTCGGCGACCATCTTGTCGTATATGGAGACGGCGTAATGATACACGATATGCCTCCTGTCAGAACCGTGCCAGGATCCGCTCGTGCAGATCGAGCAGCCACGCGGCGCTCTGCGGATAGTCGGTCATGGCGAGCGGGCGCTCCAGCCCCTCGTTGACGATCTTCATGACTTCGTCGCGGCCGATCTTCTTTTCCAGCGTCTGCAAGAGCCGCAGGTCCTGGAGGCCCTCGTTTAAGACCTCGTAGTGGAGCGTCGTCACGGGCATCCCGTCGGCTCCGGGGTAGACGAGGAAACTGTCGCCGCCCACGAAGCCGCCGCCGGCGTCGTTCACCCACCACGGGTCGATGTCGGTGCGACGGCTGAGCTGCGTGTAGTAGAAGTTGTAGCCCCAGTGCAGGAAGCCGTCGATGCCGAGCGCGTAGAGCAAAACGCCCAGCGCGCGGTTGCGGTACGCGGGGATCCCGATCAGCCGGTTCGGGACTCCGCTGCCCCAGTTGCCGCAGTAGTAGACCCAGCGTTCGGGGATGTCCTCGGCCATGAACGCCGCGAGGTCGTTGGTCCTGGGGATCGGGCAATTGGTCGCGCCGGCGCGGAAGAACTCCACGTGCGAGAGGGCGTCCATCTTGACGAAGCCGGGGGTCAGTTTGTCGAGCAGCTTCGCGGCCTTCATGTAGGCGTCGAACTGCTCGGCGTTGGGCTCGTCGGAGACGTGGAAGCGGCAGACCTTGTCGAGTCCGAGTTCCTTCAACAGCCTGATGAGTTCTGGCATCAGGGAGGCGAGGAACTTTTCGTACTCGGGCGAATCGGCGGGCACGTCCCAGCCGAAGATGCGTTTCTCGACTCCGTCGACCTCGGCGACGATCTTCGGGGTGGCCTTCGCGCCCCACTGGGTGAAGGCGTGGGCGAACTCGAAGTACTTGAAGCCGCAGTCGAGTCCGAGCTCGAACCAGCGGCGGAGGTGCGAAAAGTCGAATTCGTACTTTTCGCCGTGCTTCCGGATGACGAGCAGCTGGCAGGTCGGGCGTTCGCCGCCGATGGCGGTGTCGAGCGGAGCGGACCAGAGCGGCGTGTAGAGCATGTTGATGTTGTGCGCGGTCATGTCGCGCATATAGTTCTCCATGATCCGCCAGTGGCGTTCGCTCCACGGTTCGGCGTGATAGTAAGTTGCGAGGCAGTCGGCGTGGAACCACTGGGTGCAGATGAGCTTCGCGGGGGCGAGCGTCGCATCGCGGACGGTGAAGGGCAGTTCCAAAAACTCCTCGTACTCCGGGGCAGGGGTTTGGAGCGAGCACGGCACATAGGGTTTCCAGCGGAGTCTGATCTTCAGCGTGTACTCGCCTGCCGGGGTGTTTTCGCCCGGCACGACCGACGCCCACAGCGCGTTCCACTTGCCGCGGACAGAGGAGAGCGTGGGGTCGATCTCGGTCAGGGGAGCGGGGAACATCCCGGGGTCGCTGGTGATCTTGTACGGATCTTCGTTGACGGCGGGCAGCCGGCAGGGGACGAGGCGCACGTTGAAGACCTTCGCCGCCACGCCGCGCGGAGCTTCGATCTCGCATCCCGTGATGAAGACGCGCACCGGATCGCACTTGAAGGCGATCTGGAAGTTGACGGTCTCGCCGCGCACACCGGCAACGCCCTTGAGTTCCGGGGCGTCCAGTTCCTCCCGGCAGAGGAGTTTTTCGAGCGACGACACGATCCTGCACTTGAGTTCCGGCTTATCCATCATGATTCCCCATCGAGTTTGTGGTTGCATTTACTTATCGAACCGCGAAATACACTGAAAACATTTTTTCCCCGCAAACGCCGATCCGCGGTTTCCAACCCCGCTTACTCCGTTCATGTCCGTTCGGGGGCGTTGATTCGCGCGACACCCGTCCGCGACCGATAACCGAAAACCGATAACTTTAACCCTTTTTCGTGTATTTTGCGGGTTCTTAAAAAAAGGGGGCGGACGAACCGCCCCCTCCGAGTTGCGTATATTACGCCAGTTGCTTGAACTTCAACACGCTCTCTTCGAGCGCGAAGCCCCAGCCGTCGTAGACGGTGCCGGTACCTTCGATCGCGCTGCCGTAGGCGGCGGAACCGATGTCCGCACCATTGATCGCCAGCGTGAAGGTGGC
>CACZPY010000137.1 GCA_902783135.1 uncultured bacterium | reverse complement strand
TGTCCGCAGCTGGTCGTCCGCCGCATCGAGAACAAGATGGGCATCCACGGCGTCGCCACCTGCGAACTGCAGTTCAACGACGTTCCCGCGCAGCTCTGCGGCAAGCGCCGTCTGGGGCTGATCCGCTATGTGATGAGCCTGATGAACGGCGCCCGCGTGGCGATCAGCGCGCAGGCGGTCGGCATCGCCGAGGCGGCGTACCGCGAAGCGCGCAAGTACGCCTCCGAACGCGAGCAGTTCAAGAAGACCATCGACAACTTCCCCGCGATCTACTCGATGCTGTCGTCGATGAAGGTCAAGCTCACCGCCGCGCGGACGCTGCTCTACGAAACGACGCTGGTCGTCGATCTGCGCAACAGCTACACCAAACTGGTCGAAAGCGGCACCCCGACCGACGAGGACCGCGCCAAGCAGAAGTACTACACCAAGCTCGCGGCGATCCTGACGCCGATGTGCAAGGCGCTGGCGACCGAGAGCGCGAACCAGATCGCCTACGACGCGATCCAGATCCACGGCGGCACGGGCTTCATGCGCGACTTCAACGTCGAGCGCTACTACCGCGACGCCCGCATCACCAACATCTACGAAGGCACCACCCAGCTGCAGGTGGTCGCGGCGATCGGCGGCGTGATGCAGCGCGATCTGGACAAGCGGATCGGCGAACTCGCCGCGCTCGAACTGCCGCCCGCCCTCGGACGGCTCCGCGACAAGGTGATGAAACTCCACGCCAAGCACCTCGAAGCCGTCCGCATGGTTTCGGAAAAGCACGACGTCGAATACCACGACCTCGTCGCCCGCGCGCTGGTCGAGATGGAGACCTACATCTTCGTCGGACTCTTGCTGCTCCGCGACGCCGCGAAGTGCGCCGACCGCGAAGCGATCGCCGAGCGTTTCGTACTCGACGCCGTACCCGAATTCGAGGCGCGGTTCCTGCGCGTCACTTCGCTCGACGGCACGCTGATCGAGCGCCGGCGCGACATCATCGATTACTGAACAACCATCCATCAGGGAGATGCAAATATGAACAACGCATATCTCAACCGGGCGAAGCAGGTCATCCCCGATCCGCAGATCCTTTCGGTCGTGGCGGCTAAACGCGCCCGCCAGCTCGCCACCGGCGCGCGGCCGATGATCAAGTGCGACATGACCAATCTGCTCGACGTGGCGCTGTTGGAGATCGCCGAAGGACTCCTGAGTTACGAATTCGGCGCCGACGCCCCGGCGGAAGAGGCGGCTCCGGAAGCCGCCCCGGAAGCGGCCCCGGAATCTCCGGCGCAGGCGTGAATCCGCCATTATCCGGAAACGGCGGGAGCGGACGACGGCACGATGCCGTCAGACCGCTCCCGTCTGCTGTTTCCGGGGGGAAAGCGGATAAAATATCCCGCTTTTTAAATGGAAAAACTTGATTTTTCGTCAATGCTCCCGTAAATTAACGGCAGTGTACAAGTTGCAAACCCATTTCCGGCGCATCGCGGAGCGCTCCGTCGCGCGGAAAAAACAGGAGACGGCATTATGAAGAAGAGATTTACTCTGATCGAGATGCTGGTAGTCATCGGCATCATCGGTATTCTGGCGGCGATGGTCATGCCCGCGCTCGGCGCGGCGCGCGCCTCGGGGCAGAAGACCGACTGCATCAACAACAAAAAGCAGTTGGTCACGTCGATGATCGCCTACTCGACCGACAACGACAACGCCATGATCTACCGCGGCTACAACGG
Organism: uncultured bacterium; assembly: GCA_902783135.1. Lineage (GTDB taxonomy): Bacteria > Verrucomicrobiota > Lentisphaeria > Victivallales > Victivallaceae > UBA1784. The sequence continues at coordinate 16,640 of CACZPY010000137.1, read as the reverse complement.
CGCCAAGGTGTGCACCTACGCCGACGTGCTGACCGGACTTTCCGGCGATACCCGCGCCTACCTCGCCGCCAAACTCTTCATGTGCTCGGCGGCAAAAAACAAGTTCAACACCAAGGCGGACAACGTCGGCACCAACGCGACCGGCATGATCAATGCGGTCGGCGCGGTCACGCTGGCGGACAGCGGCAGCAACTCCGGCGGCTGGCTCAACAACTCCACCGACAAGCGTTATTCCACGTTCGGACGTTTCGCCAAGATCTCCGACAAGAACATCGTCTATTACACCGACCGGATGAAGGCGGGCGGCAGCAATCTCCTGCTCTTCGCCGACACGTTCGCCCGCGACGACGGCGGTGCGGTGTCGTACTGGAACTTCACCCCCGACGGGCCCTCCGCCGGAAGTTACTCCGATGCCGACGGCTCCAAGAGCGGCAACTTCTATGTCACGCTGATCCACAACGGGATGACCGTGGGCGCCTTCGCGGACGGTCACGCCGACGGGCTGGACGCGGGCAAACTGAAGGACAACGGCAACGTGACGTACTTCAACGACGAAGAATTTGCGAAGGACAAACTTTCCAAAAACTGAAAAAGTCTTCGGTCGCGACGCGGCGGGGATCGCTCCGCCGCGTCTTTTTTTGTCCCGTCGCCGGCATCTTTTATCCCCGCAATATTGAGGCTCCGCTATTGAAAAAATCCCTGCGAGGGGCGATATTATGAAATACGGTGTTTTCATGGGCTTTTTACTTTCCGGCGGAGCTGAAGGGGCATGGGCATTCGGGAGATCTGGAACGGCTGGCAGCGTAATCTGATCTGCATGTGGCTGTCGCAGCTGCTGGTGAACACCGGTTTTTCCTCGGCGTTCTCGTTCATCCCGCTGTATCTGGGCGAGGAAAAGTTCCACCTCGCCGACACGGCGGCGCGTGGGTACTACACTTCGCGCTTCTTCTTCTTCGGGATGCTCGCCTACGCGATCTTCACGCCGATCTGGGGCGCCCTGAGCGACCGCTGGGGCGTGAAACTCATGCTCTACCGCGGCAGTTTCGTCACGGCGCTCATCTATCCGCTGATGGGCATCGCCTCCGATGTGCACTGGCTGATCTTTCTGCGCTTCATGACGGGGGCGCTCTCGGGGACCACCATCGCGGCGCAGATGCTGCTCGTCAAGACCACCCCCAACGAACGGCAGGGGTACGCGCTCGGCGTGCTCGGCACCGCGATCTGGGGCGGCACGCTGATCGGCGACGTATTGGGCGGACTGGTGGTCTACCGCTTCGGCTACACGGCGACCTTCATGCTCTGCGGGATGCTGTTCTTCATATCGGGGCTGTTCGTGGTCTTCGCGCGCGACTCGGAAAAGGCGGTCCCGACCGCCTCCTCCCGCAAGTCGGGGGGGCGGCTGGCGAACCTGCGCAGCGTATTCATCCCGGCGGTGGTGCTGATGCTGGCGCTCTTTTTGCTGTGCGGGATCGCCCAGCGCTTCTATCTGCCGTACACGTCGCTGATGATCGAGCGGCAGGTCGATTCGACCAAGACGGCGGCGTACTGGACCGGGATCATCGGCGCCCTCGCCGCGGCTACCGGAATGATCTCGGGGGTGCTGTTGGGGTGGCTCTCGGACAAGTTCCCGGAGTGGAAACTCACGACGCCGATGCAGTTTTTGTCGGCGCTGATGCTCTTTTCGGCGTCGGGGGCGACGACGCTTTTCGGCTTCGCCTTCTGCCACGCCGCCAACAGCTTCGCCCTGGGCGGGCTGTATTCGGTCTTCCAGAAGGTGATCTCCAATCTCGTCGAGCGGACGAAGCGCGGCACGGTGATGGGCTGTGCGACCACGATGTACAACGTGGGCTACATGCTTTCGACGATGATCTCGGGCTGGATCGTCACGCGCGGCGGTCTCACGGCGGTCTACCGCACGGCGGCGGCGCTGATGGTGATGCTGGCGCTGGCGTCGATGGTGATAATCCGCAGCGCCCGGCGGATGCGCTCCGTCGCGGCGGCGAATTGAAAATAAAAATTTTTCAACTTTCACGGGGGTGAGATGATGAAAAATATGCTTTGGGCGGCGGGGGGCGCCGTGTTGGCGCTGCTGGTCTTTCTGGCGGCGTGGTGGAGCATGAATCCGGCAACGTTCGGATGGACGGTCCCGGCGGCGCCCAGGACGCGGATCGTGCGGGGCTCCGGCTTCGTGCGCGGCAGAAGCCGGACGGTGCTGCGCAACAAGTTCGCCGGCTTCGTGTCGAAGGTGAACGTCTATTCGCAGACGCCGGTCAAACAGGGCGACGTGATCATCGAATACGACGATCTGGATCTGCGCACCAGCATCGCGAAGCTCGAACACTCGATCATGGAGCAGAAGAAGACATTGGAGATCAAGACCGTCGAACTGGAACTCAAGAAACTCGATCCGCTGCCCTCGGAGTACCGCAAGACCCAGTGGAAACTCGCCGCCGCCAAGAAGCGGCTGGAGCGCCACACGCACGAGCTCGAGGTCTACAAGCGGCTCTTCCGCAACCAGAGCATCTCGGAGCTGTCGCTGCGCGAAAAGGCGCAGGAGGTCAAAGATGCCGAAGCGGATCTTCTGGGCTACTCCGACGACTTGGATAAACTCAAGAACGGTCTCGCGAACATCTACATCCAGCAGGCGGAGCGCAACGTCGAGGCGGCGCGGATCAAACTCGCCGATCTGGAGCGCGAACTCGAACTTCTGCGCGAGCAGAGCAAATACTACAAGATCGTCGCCCCCTACGACGGAGTGTGCATCACCAACAGCGACGTCGTCCACGCCTACAACGCGGCGGGGACCGAGGCGGTGGAGATCAACCGCGTGACCCCGAACGAGCAGTTCCCCTGCGGCAAACGGGTCTACGCCTACTTCGACGAGGACGATCTCGCCTACGTCATCGAGGGCGTCCCCTGCCGTTTCCGCAGCAACCAGTACGACTGCGACAAGAAAGGCTTTGCGACGCTGGTGCCGTATCAGGTCAAGAAACAGCGTGCTTCTTACGGCGACAAGGTGCTGCACCTCGTGAAGTTCTGCGTCACGAAGGAGACGGTGCCGCTGCGCATCGACTCCACGGGAACGGTCGAGATCTTCGTGAAGGAAAGATGACGATGAGATCGCCCGCAGTCGGCTGTTACTACTTCCCCAACTACCACTTTTCGGATGCGCGCAACGCGCTCGTCCACGGTCCCGGCTGGAGCGAATGGGAGGTCGTGCGCCACGCCGTGCCGCGCTTCGACGGGCACCGCCAGCCGCTCAAGCCCGTGTGGGGATACACCGACGAATCCGATCCCGAAGTGATGGCGCGCAAGATCGCCGCCGCCGCCGCGCACGGGATCGACTACTTCATCTTCGACTACTATCACTACGACGACGGACCGTTCCTCGAACGCGGTCTGGACGCGGGGTTCCTGCGCGCCGACAATCCGTCTGACCTGCGCTTCGCGCTGATGTGGGCGAACCACGACTGGCTGGACATCCATCCCGCGGGCAGATTGCCGCGCAACGTGCTCTACCCCGGCCGCGTAAGCCCCGAAAACTTCCGGAAGATGCGCCGGATGCTGATCGAAAAATATTTCACTTGTCCCGGATACTTCACGATCGGCGGGAACCCGTACTTTTCGATCTACCACCTGCAGGAGTTTCTGAACAACTTCGGCGGCGACATCGCACAAGCGCGGCGGGAACTCGACGCCTTCCGCGCCGAAGCGCGCGCGGCGGGTCTGCCGGGCCTTCACCTCAACTGCGTGGTCTGGGGGCAGCCGCTGCTGCCCTGCGAAGGAACCGTGACCGGCGTTCCCGAGATCGTCCGCCGCCTCGGATTCGACTCGGTCACGAGCTACGTCTGGGTACACCACGCGAAACTCGCCGCGCCGACGACCGACTACGGCGTGCTGGAAGAGGCGTATTTCGCCCACTGGGAAAATATGCTGCGCGACTACGACATCCCGTACTACCCCAACGTGACCGTCGGCTGGGACCCCTCGCCGCGCACGCTGCCGAGCGACGTGTGGACGCCGGGACTGCGCTACCCGTACACTCCGGTCGTCACCGGCAACACCCCGGAGCGCTTCCGCGCCGCGCTCGAACGCTGCGCGGAAAAACTGCGCGGACTCGCCGGCGTCGCCACGCTGAATCTGAACAGCTGGAACGAGTGGACCGAAGGCAGCATGCTCGAACCCGAAGAAAAATACGGCATGGCGTACCTCGAAGCGGTGCGCGCGGTCTTCGGCGAGCGCAAGTGACCGGAAAGTGCTACAAATCGGTCTGTTTGTCAAGGTGACAATCCGTTTTCGGCGATAATTTTATCCAGTATCGGATGATTCGACCAAACAAGTGCAAGGGCGCCGCGGCGCCCCAACCACGGAGAGACGGCAAAATGAAGGAAAAAGACCTCAAGGCGATGTACGAAGCGGCGTCCCGGCGTTACCGGGAGATCGGCGTCGACACGGAAAAGGCGTTGGAGATACTGAAGAAAGTTCCGGTGTCGATGCACTGCTGGCAGGGCGACGACGTGGCGGGCTTCGAAGCGACGGCGGGCGGCGCCTCGGGCGGCATCCTCACCACCGGCAACTATCCGGGCTGCGCGCGGAACATGGCGGAACTGCGCGCCGACATCGACAAGGCGTGGTCGCTGATCCCCGGCGCCAAGCGGCTCAATCTGCACGCGATCTACGCGGACTACTCTTCCGGCGCCGTCGAGCGCGACGAACTCAAACCGGAGCACTTCGACAGCTGGATCGAGTGGGCGAAGCGCCGCGGCGCGGGGCTGGATTTCAACCCGACCTTCTTCGGTCATCCGCTGGCGGCTTCGGGGCTGACGCTGAGCCATCCCGACGCGAAGATCCGCAACTTCTGGATCCGTCACGGTCAGGCGTGCCGCCGCATCGCCGCGCACATGGGCAAAAAACTCAACAGCTGCTGCGTGATGAACACCTGGATCCCCGACGGCTACAAGGACATCCCCGCCGACCGTCTCGGAGCGCGCAAGCGTCTCGCCGCCGCCCTCGACACGATGCTGGAAGAAAAGTTCCCGAAGAAGCAGATGCGCGACGCGGTGGAGTCCAAACTCTTCGGCATCGGGTGCGAAAGCTGCACCGTGGGCTCGTCGGAGTTCTATCTGGGCTACGCGGTCAAAAACGGGCTCGTCCTCTGCCTCGACGCGGGGCACTTCCACCCGACCGAGGTCATCAGCGACAAATTGAGCAGCGTCTCGCTTTTCGTCGACGAGATACTGCTCCACGTCAGCCGTCCGGTGCGCTGGGACAGCGACCATGTGGTGATCCTTGACGACGAACTCTGCGCCATCGCGCAGGAACTCGTGCGCGGCAAACTGCTCGACCGCACCCACATCGGGCTGGACTACTTCGACGCCACCATCAACCGCGTCGCCGCGTGGGCGATCGGCATGCGCAACATGCAGAAGGCGCTGCTCAGGGCGCTGCTGGAGCCGACCGCCGAACTCGCCGCCTTCGAGAAGAAGTTCGATTTCACCAGCCGCCTCGTCTACTTGGAGGAACTCAAGACCATGCCCTTCGCGGCGGTCTGGGATTACTACTGCCTGCAGTCCGGCGTGCCGGTGGGGCTGGAGTACTACGCCGCGATCCGCGACTACGAACAGAAGGTGCAGTCGAAGCGCTGACGCGCCGCGGCGTTGCCGGAGATGGAAAAGATGAAAAGTTATCTCGCGTTCGACCTCGGCGCTTCGAGCGGCCGGGCGATCCTCGGCGGCATCGAAAACGGCAAAATAGTGCTGCGCGAAGTGCACCGCTTCCCGAACAACGGCCGGCGGGTCGGCAACGACCTGCGCTGGGACATCGCGGGGCTCCGCGACGAACTCGCTTCTGGCATCCGGAAGGCGTTCGCCGCCGGGGACCCGGCGAGCATGGGCATCGACACGTGGGGCGTGGACTACGCGCTCTTCGCCCCCGGCAGCCGCGAACCCGTCGAAGATCCCTTCACCTACCGCGACGACCGCACGGAACATATCCGCCCGGAGGCGTTCGCGCGCGTCTCCAAGGACGAACTCTACCGCCATACCGGCATTCAGGATATGGCGTTCAACACGGTCTTCCAGCTCGTCGCCCACAACAGGCGCGACCCCGAAACGCTGAAACGGACCACCTTTCTGCACATCCCCGACGCGCTCGGCTACATGCTGGGCGGAACGTTCGACACCGAGTACACCGACGCCTCGACCTCGGGGCTCGTCGATGCGGGAAAGCGGTGCTGGGACTGGGAGGTGATCGACCGTCTGGGTCTGCCGCGAGCGCTCTTCCCCGCGATCGTGATGCCGGGCAGTTCCGGCGGAACACTCGACGCCGGACTCGCCGCGCGCCTCGGCGTGCCCCACCTTCCCATCGTGAAGGTGGGTTCGCACGACACCGCCAGCGCGGTGGCGGCGGTGCCCGATACGACGGGGGAGGAATTCGCGTACATGAGCCTCGGCACCTGGGCGCTGCTCGGCGCCGAACTCGCGGAGCCGTGCCTCACGGAAGTTGCCGCGCAGGCGCACTTCACCAACGAAGGCGGACTCGACCGCACGATCCGCTTCCTGACCAACATCATGGGCTGCTGGCTCTTTCAGGAGTGCCGCCGCACCTGGCAGGAGGAAGGTCGCGATCTGTCGTTTTCCGAGATGGAGAAGATGGCGGCGCAGTGCGAAGCGCTGCGCTTCCGCATCGACCCCAAGAGCGAGGAGTTCCTCGCCCCCGGCGACATGCCGAAGCGCATCGCCGACGCCGCCGCGCGGACGGGCGGTCGTCCCGAAAGCGCGGGTGAGATCATCCGCTGCGTGTACGACTCGCTGGCGCTCTGCGTCCGCGACGAACTGCGCGTGCTGGAGGTGCTGCGCGGCCGCCGTTATCCGGCGCTCCACATCGTGGGCGGCGGCATCCAGGCGCAGCTCCTGATGCAGCTCGTGGCGGACGCCTGCGGCATCCCGGTGCTCGCGGGTCCGGTCGAGGCGACGGCGATCGGCAACTTGCTCGCCCAGATGATCGCCGCGGGCGAAGTCGCGGATCTGGCGGCGGCGCGGCAACTCGTCGCGGAAAGTTTCGAACTGAAAAAATACCTGCCGCGCGACGACATGAAACGCCGCTTCGACCGGTTCTGAACATCTTTTTACTGGAGTTTTTTCAAGATGGACATCCTCAAAGCGCTGAACAGCTTCGATCCGGCGGTGCGTCAGCAGGCGTTTGCCGAGTGCCGCAACTGTTTCGACTCGTTCAACATGCACTGCCACAGCTTCTACTCGTACAACGGCTACGGCTACTCGCCCGAAATGATCGTTTCGCTGGCGGCGATGTTCCGCTGGAAGTGCGTGGGGCTCGTGGACTTCGACGTGCTCGACGCCGTGGACGAGTTCCTCGTGGCGGCGAAGCGCTTCGATCTCAACGCCGTCGCGGGCATGGAGACGCGCGTATTCGTCCCCGAGCAGGCCGCCGACGTGATCAGTTCCCCCGGCGAACCCGGCATCACCTACCACCTCGGCTACGGCTTCGCCTCGTCGGAGGTGCCGGAGAAGGCGAAGCCTTTCGCCGCCGAACTCCGGCGCAAGGCCAACGAGCGCACGGAAGGCATCCTGACCAGGGTCAACTCGGTGCTGCCGGAGATCGCCCTCGATTTCCAAACGGTCGCCCGCGCCTTCACTCCGCGCGGCAACGTCACCGAGCGCCACCTGTGCGCCGCCTACCTCGCGCAGGCGGAAAGGCGCTTCCCCGATCCGGAGGAGCGCGCCGCCTACTGGACAGGCAAACTCGGGAAATCCGAAGCCGACCCCGTCAAACTCGAGGCGCTGATCCGCTCCAAGACCATGAAGAAGGGCGGCGCGGGCTACGTCGAACCCAAGCCGGAAAACTTCCCCACGCTGCGCGAGATGAACGACTTCGTGACCGCCTGCGGCGCGGTGCCGACCCTCGCGTGGCTGAACGGACTGTCCTCCGGCGAGAGCGACCCCGACCGGCTGCTCGATCTGCATCTCGAATACGGCACCCGCGCGGTGACGATCATCCCCGACCGCAACTGGCGCACCGGCGACCGGGAGCAGAAGGCGAAGCTGCTGACCGCGCTCGACGCCTTCCTCAATGCCTGCGCCAAGCGCAAACTCCCCGTGCTCGCCGGCACCGAACTCAACGCGCCGGGGCAGCTGCTCTGCGACGACTACACCATCCCGGAACTGCGGCCCTACCGCGACCAGCTCCTCGCCGGAGCCGCCAAAGCCGCCGAGTTCACCAAACGCTGAAACCCCAAACCCAACTTCAGGACAAGTGATAAAATGGATATGCTGGAAAACATCGCGCAGCTGTCGCGCAAATACGGCGCCGACCCCCGTTTCGTCTTCGCGGGCGGCGGCAACACCTCGTGCAAGGACGACGAATTCCTCTATGTGAAGCCGAGCGGCGTCGCGCTGGCGACGATCCAAGGGACCGACTTCGTGAAGCTCGACCGCGCGGAGATCCGCCGCTGCTTCGCCATCGACCCCGCCAAACTTTCGAGCGACGAACGCGAAGCGGCGATCAAGCGCCTCCTCGGCGCCGCCGTCCTCAAGGGCGGTCGCCCCTCGGTCGAGACCCCGGTCCACGAGGCGCTGCCCTTCAAGTACATCGTCCACCTTCATCCCGCCTTCGTCAACGGGCTCACTTGCTCCAACGACGGCAAGGCGGCGTGCGTCAAACTCTTCCCCGCGGCGCTCTGGCTGGACTACTGCGACCCCGGCTTCACCCTCAGTCTGGCGGTCAAACGCGCCTGCGACGACTTCGCCGCCAAAAACGGGACCTATCCGCGGGTGCTTTTTTTGCAGAACCACGGCGTTTTCGTCGGCGGCGACGATCCCTCCGAGATCGAAAAAGCCTACGATGAGATCATGACCTCGCTCGAGCGCGCCTACCGGGACGCCGGCATCGACACCGCCGAACCCGCGGGCGAACCCGACATGGACGCCGTGATGGAGTTCGCCCCGGTGCTCGCGGGCGACCTCGCCCCCGCGGGCGGAAAGGTCACCGTCGTTTCGGCGGGCGACTTCGCGCTGCCCTCGGGACCGCTGACCCCCGATCACCTCGTCTACGGCAAGGCGTTCGGGCTGACGGCCGAAAAGCCCGACCGCGAAGCGGCGGAGGCGTTTCAGGAACAGCGCGGCTACCTGCCGCGGATGGTGCGCGTGCCGGGACGCGCGGTCTTCTGCGCCGGCAAGGACAAGAAGGCCGCCGACATCGTGCTCACGAGCGCCCGCAACGGCGCGCTGATCGAGCGCCTCGCGGCAGCCTTCGGCGGCGTCCACTTCCTCGACGACCGGCAGCGGGGCTTCATCGAGAACTGGGAGGTCGAATCCTACCGGGCGAAGGTCTCCGCCGGAGCCGGTTCCGAACTCGGCGGTCTCGTCGCCGTCGTCACGGGCGGCGCGCAGGGCTTCGGGCTCGGCATCGCGCAGGAACTCGCCAAGCGCGGCGCGAGCATCGCCGTCGCCGACATCAACGCCGCGGGCGCGGAAGCGGCGGCGGCAACGCTCGGCAACGGATCGCGCGGCTTCGCGGTGGACGTCTCCAACGAAGGTTCCGTCGAAAACCTCGTCCGCGAGGTGGTCAAAAACTACGGCGCCGTCGATCTCTTGATCTCCAACGCTGGCGTCGTCCGCGCCGGCAAGGTGGTGGACCTCGAGTTTTCCGCGTGGGATTTCGTGACCAAGATCAACTACCACGGGTTCTTCTTCTGCGTCAAGCACTTCGCGCGGGTCATGGCGCGCACCAACGCCGCCACCGGCAGGTACAGCGACATCGTGCAGATCAACAGCAAGAGCGGGCTCGAAGGCTCCAAGAACAACGCCGCCTACGCCGCCAGCAAGTTCGGCGGGATCGGCATGGTCCAGAGTTTCGCCCTCGAACTCGTCGCGGACCGGATCAAGGTCAATGCCGTCTGCCCCGGCAACTACCTCGACGGTCCGCTGTGGAGCGACCCCGTGCGCGGGCTTTTCGTGCAGTACCTCAACGCGGGGAAGGTCCCCGGCGCGAAGACCGTGGACGATGTCCGCCGCTACTACGAGAGCAAGGTGCCGATGAACCGCGGCTGCCTGCCCGTCGACGTCGCCCGCGCCATCGTCTACATCGTGCAGCAGCAGTACGAAACGGGACAGGCGCTCCCCGTCACCGGCGGTCAGGTGATGATGAACTGACCGCACGGCGGCAGGGGGAATTATCCGGTTTTGTCGGGGCGATCCCGGAATGCGAACTTGAAAAGACGGCGGTCGGTGCTATAATAAAGCGTTGCCGGATCTTTCAGGACCCGGCGAAAATCGGAAAAAGATCGTTCCCGGCGATGCGCCGGAACAACAAGGCAAGGAGATAATCATGTTGAAGAAAATGTTGTTGGCTGGTGTGTTCGCGCTGATGATCTCGGCGGGAGCGTTTGCGGAAGACCTCGTTTTCGTGACCATCAACTTCTACGCCGATAGCGAAGTCACGCCCGTGAAGGAATTCCCCGCCGGCATCGTGATGAAGCCGAAGATCCGCTTCAACAACCGGAAACTCCCCGGCTTCGCCCATTCCATGCACATCGAGATCGACAAGGTGCAGACCTTGGATCAGTCGTTCACGGTCAAGGGCGAGGGCAAGGTCCAGCTTTCGGTCAACTGCGGCACGATGGTCAACGGCAAGCAGGTCGGCGCGCCGACGATCAAGTGCACCGAGTTCGTGCTGAACGGGAAACCGACCAAGAAGGTCCCCTTCGTCTTCAAGAAGTGGGTCCCCGCCGCCGATCCGATCCTGGTCAAGGACGGCGACACGATCACGGTCAAGGCGACCTTCGAAAAGGTCGAGTAGACCGCTTATCCGTGCTTTCGAGCCGCCGGATGACCCGGCGGCTTTTTTTGTCGCCACGCCTCGCGCTCGCGGGCGACCCGCTCGCATGAAGCGTGTGTGAATAAGACCGACGAGTGTGATAAATCCCCTTCGTTTTTTTGCACACATGTGCAAAAGAAACACCGAAAAATCCATTGTGGATTTCAAAATCCGCCGATATATTATCGCCCAAAGGGAGGCGTTCCGCGCGGAAACGTCATGGTCGCGGTGTCGAAAAATGTTGACGGATATTCACTTTTTCTCTTGACAATGAGACAAAAATGTAGTATAATTATATAACTGCGCAAAACTGCTTTATCACGATGTGATAATCGGTTGTGAAGAACGCGCGCCGGTACGCAGGGGACATCGGCGATTTGACATGGAGTAAAAACGGCATTCGTGCCATAACCATATAGGGGAAAAGATGATGAAGAAACGCAATTTCACGCTGATCGAGCTCTTGGTCGTGATCGCGATCATCGCCATATTGGCCGCGATGCTGCTGCCCGCCTTGCAGCAGGCGCGCGCCCGCGCGCACGGGACCAAATGCGTCAGCAATCTGAAGCAGTGCGGCGTCACCGCGCAGACCTATCTGGACGACAACCGGAACTGGTGGGTCGTCAACACCAACCAGTATGCGCAGCGCTTCGACACCAGTATCCAGGACCCCCATCCGTCGCCTCAGGGCGCCGCCTATCAGGCCCCCAAGAACAATTACATCTACAGCTTCTACAAGGGCAAGTACATCAACGATCCGAGCGCGCTCTTCAGCCACGTCTACACGCAGTTCGCCTGCCCGAGCATGCGGTTCGTGTCGCGCGAACTGGTCGGTTCCCGCGCGCAGGCGTACGCCACCGTTTATTCGCACAACGCGGGTCACGCAACAAACCCCGCTCTCGGCGGATTTTACGAATTCACCGTAATGAATCTTGCGTCGCCGTCTTTGAGCAAGGGATACAATGCTCCCGGCGCCACCACGGTGGTAAACGAATCGGTCAGCCCGTCGCGCCGGGTGCTGCTCTTCGACAACGCGACCAAGGGCGACAACGGCACCGCGATTCCCGACGGAGCGATGTCGACGCAAGGTTATGTCGGCGACTCCTGGAAGGGGAAGCAATCTAAGCCGTTCACGGCACATAGCGGCAGGACCAATCTGCTCGCCGTCGGCTGCAACGTGGCGAGCGTGGATGCGGACGAACTTTATGAAAACTGGTGGTTCCCGTTGTTCGGCAGCGTGATGCGTTCCTGGCGGATGCAGGGATATTACACCGACGGTCCGGAGCACGTGCTGCTTTCCGGTCACTGAGGCGGCCGGCAGATGATGAAAGATGAAACGGCGCCGACGCGAAATAAGGACGGGAACGGACAAGAACGAAAGGCAACTGGAATCCGCGTATCAGCGGCGGGGAAGGTGAAATGATCGTCCTAACGGTCCCACGGGTCCTATAAACGGCAAGCGGCAATACGATGTGTGAGGTAGAAAATAGGTCGTCAAACCTTAAATCAGGGGGTGGGAATATGATGAAGAACCGTAATTTCACGCTGATCGAACTTTTGGTCGTTATCGCGATCATCGCCATATTGGCCGCGATGCTGCTGCCCGCCTTGCAGCAGGCGCGCGCCCGGGCGCAGGGAGCGCAATGCGTCAACAACCTGAAGCAGGCCGGCGTCACCGCCACGACCTATCTGGACGACAACAAGAACTGGTGGCCGGGCGGTTCCGGCGGCAACTGTTCTTCCAGCGGCAAAACGGATAACGACATAACCGACGGCTCCAACGGGGCCAAGACGAACAATTACGTGTACTGCTTCTACAAGGGCAAATACATCAAGGATAAGGCCGCGGTGTTGGGCACCGCCAAGACGAATTTATCCTGCCCCAATTCGGTGCTGGCTCCGCGGGCTACCGTGAGCTACTTCCCGCAGGCGTACGGTACCGTTTATGTACACCATAGTGCGGTCGGTCACCAACCCGTCAACGGGTCGACGGACGGGCATTTCGTCGTATACAATCTCATGACGCCCTCTTTGGGCAAGGGGTGGCACCGCGGTAACGTCAGCGGTGCAACTTCGAATCCGATCAACGAAACGGTCAGCCCGTCGCAGCGGGGACTGCTCTTCGACTGCACGACCGGCAGCAACGGGGACAAGGAAAACGCCGCCGCGACCGGAGTGATGACGGTGAAGGGTTTTGTCGGCGACACTTGCAACACCTCTTACTCGAAACCGTACATGGCGCACGGCGGCCGGGGCAACATTCTCGCCGTCGGCGGCAACGTGGCGAGCGTGGACGGGGACGATCTTTACGAGAACTGGTGGTTCCCGTTTTTCGCGATCAATCCGCCGCGTTCCACCCGGACGCAGGGATATTTCGTCGACACTCACGTGCCGGTAGCCAACCACTGAGCTGCGCGGCGCGCTATGGAGGGCAGGCCGGCATAAAACAAGCGCAGTGGGACGGGTAAGACAATTAGGACCATTAGGATAAACGTGGTTTGACCGCGTACAAGCGAGGGGAAGGGTGAAATGATCGTCCTATAGGTCCCATCGGTCTTATAATATAAGTTAAGGTTGACGAAACAAACAAAGCAATCATAAACAAGGCATCCAGAGAGAACAACAACCAAGGGAGAGAGACGAAAAAAATGTCGTACAACAATCCTTCCGGAGAAGCCACCTACACGTACACCAACTCGGGTACTCTGATCCTTGATCCGGCGACCAGCGGTCTCATCGCGTCGAGCGCCGCCGCGGGGTCGCAGTACTACGCGCAGAATCTCACCATCCCGACCGGCGGCGCCATCGTTTCCGGCGCGACCATCGACGACAAGGGCAAGCTCTACACCAACCAGACCGTCTATAACATCACCGTGCTCTCCGGCGGCACGCTGCAGCGCGGGGGCGGCGGCATCGGCGCCAACAACATCACCGTCATGAGCGGCGGCACGATGCTCAGCTGGAACGGCGGTCAGGCCTACTGGGCCGGCACCTGGAACATCCAGAGCGGCGCCAACATCTTCGGCTACACCGACGTCTACACCGACGCGGACGGCTGGCTCAACTACGGCTGGCACGGGCTCACCGGCGCGCTGAACCCCTACATCAAGATCCGCAACATCGACGTCAACAGCTATCTGTACGTCAGAGGCGGCGGCGTTTCGGGAGCCATCGTCCGCGGCGGCGCGACCGCCGCCTCGAACGCTTACCTGCACTTCTACAGCGCCGGAATGTCCGCGTACGACGTGCACGTTCTTTCGGGCGGTTCGTTCCATATCTATGCCGGCAACGCCAAGATCTGGAACATCGTTGGCGACGAGGGCGCCCGCATCACCTTCCAGGCGAACAACTCCTTCGGCGGCCGGGAGACCACTTTCGCCAAGGGGTTCTTCACCAACGTCGGCCTGACCGAAACCTACGCCGATCAGGGCACGATCTACAACTGGGCCAAGCCCTCCACCGGCGCGGCCTTCTACTTCTACGACATCACGCTCGACACCGGCGACGCGACGGGGCAGTTCGTCTATCTCGGCACCGGCGCCGAGACCCGCAACTTCACCATCGGCGGCGCCGCGGGCGCCAATACGGGCATCGTGCTCGGTCAGGCGGGGCAGGGTGCGGCGATCGACACCACCGCGACCGGAGAAGGCGGCGGCATCACCGTCAACAGCAGTTACCAAGCGATCTTCGGCGGCACCAACAACAACCTCGCGGCGGGGCACATCCTCCTCGGCGGCGCGGGCGCCGGAGTGGCGAACACGAGTCTCAGCATCATCGGCGACAAGTTCTACGGCATCGAGGTCAAGAACTACAGCAACAACTCCACGTACCTCAAGAACGTCAAGCTGGTCTCTGGGCTTACCGCGGTCGACGCGATCGTGAGCTCGGGCGGTTCGCTCGTTCTCGGTTCCGGCGGCAGCGCGACCGGCGCGGTCATCCACGAGGGCGGCACGATCCAGGCGCTCAAGGGCGGCACCGTTTCCGGCGCGACGCTGTCGAGCGGGTATCTCTACATCATGGATTACAACGCCGCCAGCGAGACCGCCAGCGTCGGCCGCCCGGCGGCTTTCGCCAACAACGTCGACATCGAGGGCGGGCAGATGTTCCTCCGCGGCAGCAACGCCTCGGGCGCGAACCTCCGCCTCTCGAACGGTATCATCTACATGCAGAACGCGGCGCACATTTCCGGCGTGACCATCACGGGCGGCGCGCTGAGCGCGTACTACAACAACGTCAACCCGATGGATGCGACCACGATCTATATCAACGATCTCACCGTGGCGGGCGGCAACGCCGATCTGTACAATTACGCGCAGGTTGACGGCGCGACGATCACCGCCGGCACCGTGACCATGCAGGGAACGGCGCGCCTCTCCGGCGCGACGGTCACGGGCGGAAGTGTGACCATGACCGGCGGCGTGGTCTCCGGCGCGACGTTGAGCAACACGGGCAAGCTCTTCGTCTCCAACGGCGCTTCCGCGCTCAACGTCACCATCAACAACCCCGCGACCAGTCCGCTGCTGACGGTGTACGCGGGCGGTTACGCTTCGGGCGTGACGCTCGTCGGTCCGACGGGGGGCGTCGCGGGCACCAACTACATCTACATGTACGGCGGGTTGATCGAAGACATCATCGTCGATTCGGGCTCCGTCTACCTCGCGAACGGCGGCTTGATGCGCAACATCACGGTGCGCAACGCTGCGACGCCGGTGCTGCGCGGCGAAACGCCCTACTGCAGCGGCGCGACGATCGAGGGCGGCACCCTCCAGTTCCAGAACGGCGCCAAGGGTCAGGACGTCGTCGTCAACGGCGGCGGTCTGATCGTCATCAACAACGGCTACGGTTGGAACACCTCGACCGGCATCCACGGCTCCGGCGCGCAGGTCACGGGCATCGACGTCGTCGCGGGTACGGTGACCGCCTCCGCGGGCGCCAAGCTCTACGATCTGCGGGTCTCGGCCGGCACCGTCACCGTCGCCAGCACCACCAGCTTCGGCACGCCCTTCGTCTCCGGCGCGACGATCACGGGCGGCGTCGTCAACATCATCACCGGCGCGTCAATGAACGTGGCGACGGTCAACGCCGGCGTCGTGAGCGCCTCCAACGCCACCGTCCGCAACGCGACGGTCAACGGCGGCGTGCTGTACGCGCTGTACGACGCCAAGGTCTACGATACCGTTCTGGCTGGCGGGAGTTTCTACGTCTACAACCACGGTCTCGCCTCCGGCGCGACGATCGACGGCAACGGCACGCTCCGCGTCTTCAAGGGCGGCACGCTCTCCGGCGCGACGCTCAATGCCGGCAATCTGTACATCATGGACAATAACAACGCGAGCGAAACGAGCAGCACCGGCCGTCCCGCGAACGTCGCGATCGACGTCGTCCAGAACGGCGGCGAGCTCTTCTTCCGCGGCAGCAACGCCTCGGGCGCGAACATCCAAGTCAACGACGGCGTCGTCCACATCCAGAACGCGGCGTACGTCTCCGGGCTGGAGCTGCACGGCGGCACCGTCAACATGACGGTCAACGGCGGCGTCCATCCCAACGACCAGCCGAACACGATTCGCCTTCGCGACGCCGTCATCGACGGCGGCACGCTCCACGTCTACAACCACGGCGACGTTTCCGGCATCACGATGACGGGCGGCGAGATCATCGTGGAAAACGGCGGCGTCGTGAGCATGACCGCGGAAACCACCCTCAACAACGCCCAGACCGTGACGGGCGCGCACATCAACTACGTCCGCAACAAGAATTCGGCGACCATTCAGGGCGCCGAGACCAACATCGCCGCGAGCACCTTCTAC
>CACZPY010000136.1 GCA_902783135.1 uncultured bacterium | reverse complement strand
CTTCGCGTCGAAGAGGATCGTCGAATTGATGCCGCGGTTCATCGGCACGAGGTGCGGGATGAAGTTCATCGCGATCTCGTCCACGCCGGCGGCGACCGCGAGTTCCTGCTCGATCTCGGGCAGGTGCCGGTGCGCGACCACGCCGTAAGCCTTGACGTTCTCGTTGCACTCGGGGAAGATGTAGGGCAGATCGACCTTTCTCCCCGCGCCCGACACGCCGGAGCAGCTCGCCGCCACGATCCCCTTCGTCGAAGCGATGCCCGCCGCGAGGATCGCCGTCGACGGCAGGATGATGCTCGTGGGATAACACCCCGCGCAGGCGACCAGATCGGCGGTGCGCAACTGCTCGCGGTAGCGCTCGGGCAGACCGTAGACCGCCTTGCTCAAGAGTTCCGGCGCCGGATGGTCGACCTTGTAGTACTCCTTGTACTTGGCGGTGCTGCGCAGACGGAAGTCCGCCGAGATGTCGAAGACCTTGATCCCCGCCGCGAGCAGCGGAGAAGCGTACTCCGCCGCGAGCCCGTGGGGCAGCGCGAGGATGGCGGCGTCGCACTTCTTCGCGATCTCCGCCACGTCGGGCGCGCAGAAGTCGAGCTTCAGCCCCGTGTAGCGCGGAAATACGTTCGACACGGGTTCGCCCGCGTTCTTGCGCGACGTCACCGCCGTGATCTCCGCGTTGGGATGGCGCAACAATATCCGCAGCAGTTCCTCACCCGCATAGCCGCTCGCACCGAAGACCGCGATCCGCACTTTTTTCATCTTTCCCTCTCCCCGAATGTTTATATTATTTGAATCAAGGACATCATGCTTTTTGAGCCGTTCTATAAAATACTATTTGCCAGCGGCTTTTTCAACAGCGCTTTCGCGTTCCCGGCGCAATCGCGCCAGCTGATCGATGTTCTTCATACTGAAAAACGACCAGTGCAGATGCTCCCACGATGCGCGCTCCCCGTAGTAACGCCGGAGCGCCCGCGTCCATTTCCCCTCGGGGAAATGTTCGTAACTCCAGCACAAGACGTTGCCGCCGAAGGTCGAGCGCACGCTCCGGCTGAAGTGCCCGGCAGGAGTACGGAACCCCTCGAACGCGAAGCAGAACGGATTGTACGCCCCCGCGAGCGACGTGACGACGCCCCACAAGATCAGAAGCGCCGACAGCGCCCCGCGCCGGAACCGCCGCCGAAGGGGGGCTTCCAATACCCAGCGCCCCGCGCAAAAACTCCACAGCGGGATCACCGGCACGAGGTAGCGGAACCCGTACGCCGCGCCGCCGTATTCGTTGGTGAGAACGAGGTAGAAAAGCGCGAACGCCGCCGTCGCCGCCAGGATGCTCCACTCCGCGGCGCCGGTCCGCCGCCGCCGCGCCCAGATCCCCGGCAGCGCCAGCAGCAGGAACGGCTGGTAACTGAACAATCCCCGGTAGGTGAAAAGACACTCGACCGCGTACCCGAGGGGTGATTTCTGCCCCACTCCGGGCGAAAAACTCCCGCCGGGGGCGATGTACAGCGGCAGCGGCCGCCGGTACGCGAAATAGTTGAGCCCGAAAACTAACAATGCCGACAGCGCCACCACGCACGCCCCCGTCAGCAGATAATCCATGCGCTTTTCCGCCGGAGAACTCAGCGCCAGCGCCGGGATCAGCGCCAGCCCGAAGATCACCCCCCCGGGTATCTCCAGCGCTCCCAGCACGCCGCACGCCAGCGCCGCCAGCGCCGCCGCCCGGTACGTCGGCCGCCGCGCGAACCTGACGAGCGCGATGTACGCCCCCAGCACGCACAGCGCCGCCGGAGTGTGGTTGTTTATCACCACCGAGTAACTCAACAGCCAACTGCCCATCACGCTGCCCAGTGCCAGCAGGAACTTCGCCCCGACGCTCCCCCGACGGATGCTGCGGAACAAGTCGAAGAGCCAGAGGAAGAGGAGTATGTTCACGCCGCCGCCCGTCAGCAGATCCACTATGTAGACGAGCAGATGGTAGTCGTCGGTGAAGTTCCACCCCGTGACGGCGAGCAGCGGACGCAGCGCCATGCCGACGGCCCACGCCAGAAACGGCGGTTTGTCCGAGTACAGATGTCCGTCGAAAAAAAGCTTGTCGACCGTGCGGAAATTCGTCCGCTCGATCGCGAAGGTGTGCTGCTCCGCCACCGCCTGTACGGTCGCCAGACGGCTCGATTCGTTCCCCGACATCCCGATCTCCGACTGGGCGTTGACCAACGCGAAGAGCGCCAGCACCGCCACGCCGAGCATCCGGCAGATTTTGACCCGTTTGCGCATGTCAAAGTTGTCTTTCCCGTTCCCGATCCGCCGCGCGCATGAAAAAATACGAACCGCGGATATCCTACAGTTCGGCGTGCTGCCGGTGGTCGACGCTGATCTCCCGACCGTGAAGTCCGCGCACCCGCACGTTCCCGGCGGGATCGAGCGCGCGGGCGATCGTGGCAAGTTCGCTGTCGGCGTAGGTCTCGCATTTTTCCAATCCGTCGGCGAGCACCTCCACCGGATTGAACTGCTGCAGATACCAGCGCGTCACGCCGATGGAAGAAAGTTCCGCCCACATCTGCGCCAGATCCTCCGGCGACAGCATCTCGCGGTGGACGGTGGTGCGGATGTCCGGCGTGACCCCGTACTTGAACGCCAGCTGGATGCTGCCCGCCACGTTCTCCGCGAAGCGCGGCCCCTGCGCGGGATCGGCGGCGACTTCGCCGTACCGCGCGGCAGGGAGTTTATAGTCGATGCCGAGGTCGTCCACGGCATGTTTTTTCAGCAGCTCATCCAACACCTCGGGACGAGTGCCGTTGGTGTCGAGTTTGACCAGAAATCCGCGCTCCTTGATCCCGGAAACGAACTCCGCGAGATCCTTCTGCAGCGTGGGTTCGCCGCCCGAGACCACGACGCCCTCCAGCAGATTCCGGCGGGTGTCGAGAAACCTGAAGAACTCCCTTTCCGTGACCCGCGGCTGACTGGTCGGATCCAACACCAGACACGGATTGTGGCAGAACGGGCAGCGCAGATTGCACCCTCCGGAAAAGACGATGGCGGCGATCTTACCCGGATAATCGACTAAACTGAACTTGGCGAACCCCCGTAAATCCATTTGTCCTTATTTCCTTAACGACTCTTGCAACCTGCCCGAAGCCGTCATGACGGCTTCGGGCGTATGCTTCACGCTCCGGCCTGCGGCAGAAAACATGCGTGTTCAACCCTTAAACCTTTTCGTGTATTTCGTGTGTTTCGTGGTCAAATAAAACACACCTCATGAAACAGACCACTGCAACCGCATGTCCGCACAAAAAAACCGGGACAGGCGGTCTTGACCGCCCCCCGGATCGGCGCCGCAAAAGACTTACTTCTCGCAGCCGCAGCCCGTGACTTCGAAGGTCTTGCGATCCTTGAACTCTTCCTTCTTGCCCTTGTTCCAGTTGGAAACCGGACGGAAATACCCGGTGACGCGGCTGTAAACTTCAGTCTTTTCTCCACACTTTTCCATTTTTTCTTGTCTCCTTAGATGGTTGCGCCCCCGGCGACTTCCGCCGGGAGCATTTTTTTATCGATCCATGCCGGACTTGCCGGAATGTTACTTCTTGTTTTCGGCGACGGCCTCCTTCTCCAACGGACACTCGCTGTGGGCGCCCGGGATGTAGCCGTGCACCGGGCAGATGCTGAACGACGGCGTCAGCGTGAAGTACGGGATATGGTAGTTGGTCGCGATGCGCTTGACCAGACTCGCCACCAGTTCCGGATCCTCGATGCGCTCCCCGATGAAGCTGTGGAAGACCGTCCCGCCCGAGTAGATCCGCTGCAGCGGCTCCTGCTTGCCGAGCGCCTCGAAGATGTCGTCGGTGTATCCCACCGGCAGCGCGGTCGAGTTGGTGTAGTACGGTGTGCCGGAACCCGCGCAGACGATCTCGGGATAGAGCTTGCGGTCGATCTTCGCCAGCCGGAAGCTCGTGCCCTCGGCGGGGGTCGCCTCCAAGTTGTAGATGTGCCCGGTCTCCTCCTGGAAGTCCTTGATCTTCTCCGCCATGTGCAGCAGCACCTTCCGCGCGAAAGCCGCGCCCTCGTCGTCGCCGATCGAGCAGCCGAGGAAGTTCAGACAGCACTCGTTCATGCCGACCAACCCGATCGTGCTGAAGTGGTGATCCAGCGACGGCAGATAGGTCTTGGAGTAGGGCATCAGATTTTCGTCGAAGTACTTCTGCACCACCTTGCGCTTGATCTCGAGCGACTCCTTCGCCATGACCATCAGGTGGTCGAGGCGCGCGAAGAACTCGTTTTCATCCTTGGAAAGGTACCCGAGGCGCGGCATGTTCATCGTGACGACGCCGATCGAACCCGTCTGCTCGCCCGCGCCGAAGAGCCCGCCGGTCTTCTTGCGGAGTTCCCGCATGTCCATCTGCAAGCGGCAGCACATGCTGCGCACGTCGCCGGGCTTGAGGTCGCTGTTGATGAAGTTCTGGAAGTACGGCAACCCGTATTTGCCCGTCACCGTGAAGAGCAGTTTCGCGTTGTCGCTCGTCCAGTCGAAGTCGGGGGTCACGTTGTAGGTCGGGATCGGGAAGGTGAAGATCCGCCCGTCGCGGTCACCCTCGGACATGACTTCGAGGAACGCGCGGTTGATGAGATTCATCTCCTGCTGGAACTCGCCGTAGGTCTGATCCTGCAGCTCGCCGCCGATGATCACCGG
>CACZPY010000135.1 GCA_902783135.1 uncultured bacterium | reverse complement strand
GTGTCGGTGTAACCGACCGTGCGCTCCACCGGCAGCGTGAACCCGGCGGCGAGCAGCAGGCACGCCGCGCCGGAGATCATCCGCGCCCATCGGCTCATCCCCGGCGCCATATCATTCGCTCCACGTAACATACATCGTGTAGCGGTCATAGCTCAGACACGGCTTGCCGCCGGAGGAGGGGGATGATATCTCCTTGGTCCACTCGGTCGGCCACTGCGCCATGTGCACCCGGCTCATCCATTCCATCTGTTCGGCGAGCGCGCGTGGCTTCGCCTTGTCGCGGTAGGTGTCCTTGGTACGCATCAGGGTGCGGTGGAGATAATCCGCTTCTACCTCGCGGGATCGGAACGAGGTCTTTTTGAGTTCGGCGACCTCCGTTTCCATCATCGCCACGCCGACGCGCCGCCACCCCTGCGTCCAGACGGGGGGCTCGATCGACACGGTCGTACTGGCGCCGGCGATCGCCGACCACGCCGAGGAGGAGCCTTTGGCGGTGTTCACCTTTTCCACATGCTGATCGCCGACCTTCGCCGCCTGCAGAAAATTCTGCTCCAGACCGCTTTTTATCGTCGATTGCGAAGCGTTCGCGAAACGGTTGCCGGAACTCCACGCGGCGACGCGGTCGAAGAAGGTCGATTTGGAGCGCAGCAGCGCCAGATCGCCGACCCAGAATATCCCGCTCAAAACGACCAGATAGAGCGGTATCACCAATACCGTTTCCATCAATATCGACCCGCGGTCGTTGTGACGCATGTGATCCATCAGTGCAGCAATCCTTCCCGCGAACTGGTGTTGAAGTTTCCGTTCATGCCCGGCGGGGCGGAGATCGACCCCGGTGAAAGTTTGGAATACACCTCGGCGAGCGGATTTTTGCCGGAGTTCTTGAAGGAGCGCTCCTCCGCCCGGTCGAAGGCGTTGGCGACCGGGATGAACACCGCGTCCCAGTCCGCCTCGCACAAATTCCACGAATCGGCGGCGTTGACGTTCCGGAACGTCGCCTCGTAAGCTCCCTTCTGGCTGTTGCCCGGCGGGGAGTAGGCGGCACGGGCGGCGGCTACCGCCCACATGCTGCGCTTGTCGCGGACGGTGAACGCGCTGAAAAGCCCTTGCACCGATCCGTTCTTGAAGAGGAACGCGAAGGGGTTGTTGAGTTTGCGCTTGACCCCGACGACGATCGCCCCCTTGTCCGCGAAAAATTCCTTTTTCAGCCGGAACGGTTTCGCCGCTTCCTTGGTCTCGAAGTAACCGTCTTTGACCTCCGACCCGCGCACCGTGGTGGCGCCCATGATGGGGGTGGGAACACAGGCTTCGCCGGCATACACCCACTGGATGCCGTGCCAGTTCCAGTTGGCGGAAAGACTGCCCGACTGGTTGTACTTGCGCTTGAAGCCCTCGCCGCTGCCGTCGCGTTTCCACCAGCGGTCGACGCCGCGCATGGAGATCTCCGAAACGTTGGGTTTGAAGCCGCCGAAGACGAGGAAGATCTTTTCCTGCTCTGCGTTGTTGCGCATAGTTTCGGTGTAGGTGTCATAGGAGTTCTGGATCAGCACGTGCGATATTCCCGCGCCGCCCGCGGCGGTGTCGTTCGGCGTGCCGGAGATGTTCGCCTTGACCGACGCTTTTACCGCGTTTTCGATGCGTTTGGAAAGTTTTTGGAACAGGTTTTCCTCGGCGCGGCGCATCGCGGCGAGCGTGTCGCGGTCCCAGCCGATCGGAGTGCGGAGCATGTTGTAGCTTTTGCCCATCGCAGCGGCGGCCTTGCGCTGCATCTTGATGACGTCGATGGTGGTGATGGTGCTGTTCAGCATGACCGTCTTGTGCAGGGCGACGCCGGCGCGGTAGTCGGTCCCCTCGATCCGGGTGCCGCAGGTGGATAAGGCGTTCCAGTTCTTGACCGTATTGAAATCGTCTTTCCACTTCTTTTCGACTCTTTCCAGCCATTTGTCGACGGCGTAGTCCATGCACCGCCGGTTCAGCATGACATAGGTCCAGCTCATCGCCTTGTTGATGCATGCCACGCGGCTCAAGGTATCCGCCTGGACCACGGCGGCGGAGTAGGCGGCGGCGTCGGCGGCGTTCTGCAGTTCCATCCGTTGCCGGACGGTCTCGCCGGCGGCGTAGACCGACATCCCCAACAGGAAGACCAGCAGGAAAAAGGTGATGCCGAAGGCCAGCGCCACCCCGTCCTCACCCCGGACGAGACGCAGGATGAAATTCTTCATTTGGGACCTCCGGAAAACGGTAAAAGCACATACGGCTTCACCAGCGCCGCGCTTTCGGCAAAGCGGATGTACGGGTAATTCATTTCTTCGTCGGCGTGTTTGTTCCCGGTCGCGTCGGCGTGCTGTTCCTGCCACTCCTGACCTTTCGCCCACGGGTTGAGCCCCCGGGCGATGATGTGCCCCGCGATCGGCATCACCAGCGGGAAGTCGAAATTCACCGTCACCTTGTGCGTCCACTTGTCGCCGGCGGTGCCGAGTTCCAACTTGAGTTTGTTCTCCATATTACCGGAGCCGGGGACCTTTCCCCAGCCGGGGACATCGATCCCCTGGCTGCCCTTGGGCTGGGAGAGCGCGACCCACGAACATACGCGCGCCGCCGCCTTCCACGCCGCGCCGTTGGTCTTGACCGCCTTTTCGTGATCCTGATCCGGCGTGGAAAGCAGTACCCGCGCCGAGGCGTAGGCGGCGTACTGGACCACCTGACGGGCGAACCAGATGTGGGCGATCTGCATGCATCCCAAGATCATGACCAACAGGACCGGGATGCAGACCACCGCTTCCATGAGCATACTGCCGTTGTCGTCGGTACGTTTCACAGCAACCTCTGTACGATCCGGGCGGCGAGCACCGCCCACAATCCGGCGGCGATGGCGATGCCGAAAGGTACGCGCACCCGTTCCTCTTCTTTCGGGGGCAGCGCCGCCCGTCCCGCCCGGCGGTCGTACCGCCAGTCGAAGAGACAGCGCACATAATGCCGCAGCCGCGCCCCGTCCGCCGCGTGCATCGCCAGCATGACGATGACGAGCACCAGTCCCGCCAGCGCCATCGCGAGCAGAAAATTCAAACTGTCCCGCATGCCGGCGGCGGCTCCGCAGGCGGCGATCATCTTCAGATCGCCCGCTCCGGCGGCACGGAATAAGACCGGGAGCAACAGAAAACCTCCGCAGATCAGCATTCCGAAAAGGCCGTCGAGAAAATATTCCCAACCGGCGCCGAGACGAAAGACCAAAAAAACAACAAGTCCGCCCAATGTGAGCACATTGGGCAGACGGCGTTGTTTCCAATCACTGCGGCAGAGCAGAAAAAGCCACGGTGACACTGCGATCAGAATTATCCAGTCATACAGCATCACGCATACCGCAGACGGTGGATTACTTGTGCATGGAATCGTGGTACTGGCTGGCCTGCTCCGCGCCGCTCTGCTGGTCGGTCTGGACCTTGTCGAGCGTGGACTTGGCTTCGGTGTGCTGCGCGGAGGCGCCCTTGCCGGCGACGTCGAACATCCCGACGATGGTCTTGCCGAAGACCGCGACCGCGACCACGATCGCCGCTGCGATCAGCACCGCGAGGATCACATACTCCATCGCGACCGCACCTTTTTCCTCGCCGAGGACCCGGCGGAGCAGACGACCGAAACGGGAATTCTTGATGGCACGCACGTTCATGATACTTCTTCCTTCTTTTTCTTTTTATTTTGTCTCCCTTACGGGACGGGCAGCGCCAATCCCATGAAGGTACGACGGAACATCTTTACCAAATTGTTGCCGACGATGCCGTAATCATCTTCTTTTTCCAAGGCGATGGCGGCTGACGCGGTAGTGCCGCCGCCGGCATCGTAGATCACCTTGGAACCGCATACCAGCGGGACGATGATGAGCACCATGAGCAGCACGTACTCCATCGCAACATCCCCCCGCTCCCGGCAGTGCTTCATCGCTGGTCTCACTCCAAAGACACGTCGTTGAATTCCCGGATGAAGTCGGAGTCTTTGCGGCGCTTTTCCAGTTCCCTCCGCTCAAGCTGATAGGCGAGCCCCGTGAATTTTAGCGATTCGAGCATCTTGACCGCCTGGACCAGTCCCTTTCCGGTGGGGCGGCTTTCGTAGCGCATGACTGCAGCACGGGCGCGCAACAACCGGTTGGCATACTGGCGGCTGATCAGCCATTCGCGCACCGGTTCGCTGTCGTCGGCGATGGAGAAGTGGAATAACCGGTCGCCGCTGAAGAGCGACTCCGAACGGTTCAGACCGACCAGCACGATCTTCGCCGCGCCGAACTGATCGGTTTCGATCTTGCGCTTCGTACTGCCTGTGGCAACCACAATGACAGCGTTGGGTATCGGGGACACCTGATCTTCTTCCGATTCGTCGACCAGTTTGTCCTTAGACTCCACCGGACACTTGTTCATACGCTCGTCGGATTCCCAGTTCAAGCATGGGTTGAGACCGCTGTACGCCAGATCGGTGACGTGGTTGGAAAACGAGAACGGATAGACGCCGAAAGTGACGACGCTGATGATATGCGAGCACAGCGACACCGGGACCAGCAGCAGTCCGCACGGTATTTCGTAGCATTCGCGCCAGCCTTCGTAAGGAGTGACCAGCTCGCCGCGCACGAAGACCTGATATTTTTTTACCTTCTGCTTGGTGACGTTCGCCGCGGTAGCCGAAAATTCGAACCCGTCGGGATTTTCGGGGGAGAACAACACTGCGTGCTTGGTACCGATGACCGTTCGGTCGATCCGGTCTTCGATCTCGTCGTAGGTGCGGATGACATTGTTGCAGCCGCAGAAAAACACCGCCGAAAACAATGCGCCGATACAGAAAAGCAAGGATTTTCGCATGATCAAAAACTCCTGTTTTAGGGATAATATAACCATGACAAAAAAAAAAGCAAGGGTTTACACAAAAAAACTTGAAAAAACGGGCGGGAACGGTATATTATTCCCCAAATAACCGTTGGGGAACGCCTTTTCGACATTTAGAATTATATATCCACAATATAATTATGGACACTGAAAAAAACACTGCCGGAAGTCCCGAAGAAAAGCCGCAGGATGCGCTGCGTACCGCGATGACGATCAGCGGCGACGCCGCGGAATCCCATGAACCGGAAACTCCGGCGCCGGATGCGTCCGCCGACGGCAGCGAATACCGTACCGCGATGACGATCAGCGGCGACGCCGCGCCGGATAAAGCATCGGAAACGAAACCCCCCGACGCCGCCACCGAAGCCACGCTGAAGATGAAGACGGACGCCGTCACCGAAGCCACGCTGAAGATGAAGACGGACGCCGTTCCCTCCCGACGGAGTGCGGGCGGTCCGCTGTTGAGCCCCGGGGAAAAGCTCGGCAAATACATCATCGAAAAGCGCCTCGGCAAAGGCGGTATGGGCGAAGTTTACCTCGGCAAACACGAGCAGCTCGGCATCCTGCGCGCCATCAAGGTGCTGCCGCAGGACCTCGCCAAGAAAAATTCGCAGTTCTTCGCCCGCTTCATCCGCGAGGCGAAGACCGCCTGCGAGATCCGCCACTCCAACGTCGTCAACGTGATGGACGTGGAAAACGACGACGCGCGCGGGATCGATTATATCGTCATGGAGTATGTGGACGGCGGCGATGTGCGCGGACTTTTGAAGTCCTCCGGACACCTCACCGTCGATCAGTCGCTCGTGATCGTCGAGGCGGTCGCCTCCGCGCTCGCCGCCGCCGCCGAATACGGGATCGTCCATCGCGACATCAAGCCCGACAACATCATGCTCACCAAGCGGGGCGAAGTCAAACTCGCCGATCTGGGCATCGCCAAATCCGGCGACGAGGACGTCCAGCTGACCAAGACCAACGTCATGATGGGCACCCCCGCCTATCTGTCGCCGGAACAGGCGAAGGACGCCAAGCACGTGGACGTGCGCGCGGACATATACAGTCTGGGGGCGACGTTTTTCGAAATGCTGACGGGGCGCATTCCCTATCCGGGCAGCAGCGTCTACGACATCATCTCCAAACTGCACACCGACCCGGTGCCGAATCCCTGCGACTTCAATACGGAGATCCCGCCCGAGATCGGCAAGATCTGCATGACCATGATGGCGAAGAAGCCCGCCAACCGCTATCAGAGCGCGGCGGAACTTCTTGACGTGCTGGCGAAGTGCCGCGCCCATCAGAAGACGGTCATCGAGGCGCAGCGGATCATCCGCGAGGCGATCCAGACCGCCTACGGCGAAGACGCGGTCGCCGCGACCACCACGCTGACCAGAAAACCTTGGCTGGATCTGCGGCGGTGGGATGTCCGCGATTGGGATATCCGCAATCTGGCGAAGTGGCAGAAGATCGCCGTCGGCGCCTTCGGTGCGCTGTTCGTGCTGATCCTCGTGCTGGTCATACTCACCGCCACGCGCAGGAGCGCGTATGTCACTGCTTCGGGACTGCCGACGGCTCCGGCTTCCGGCGGCGCCGTGCGGAAGGTGCGTCCGATGTTCAAGGTGCAGCCGGGGGAGGCGGTGGTGACGTTGCGCGACCAGTCGGGATGCGATTATCTGCCCTCCATCCGCAAAGGCGATACCGCGGTTTTCGCGGTGCCGCCCGGCAAGTATCTGTACTCCGTTTCCTGCGACGGCTTCGCCGCGGAGAGCGGATCGGTCTCGATAGAAGGCGACAGCGTTCAGGAGTTCACGCTGAAGCCGTCGCTGCTGACGATCCGGACGGAGCCGCGCGCGGTCGTTTCGCTCACCGCTCCGGACGGCAGCGAGGCGGGCGGCGGCGCCGCGGACGATCAGGGCATCTTTTCGGTGAGCGGCCTCAAGGCGGGGCAGTACATCCTGACGTCCAAGCTGGCGGGACGCAAGACCCGCCGCGAGGAGATCGCGTTCGGCGGCGATGCCGTCGCGACCCGCGACTTCCGCCTCGGCCGTTCGATCACTTCGGCAAAACAGTACCGGCTCAACTTCAGGATCGCGCCGGTCAAGGCGACGGTGACGCTGCGCGACGAACGGGGGGAAGAGGTGGTTTGCTCCTCCAAGCTCGGATCGGTATGCTCCTACGAGGTGCCGGCGGGGTTCTACATGTATTCGGTCGCCTGTCCCGGATACGCCGGAGTCGACGGCAAGTGCCGCATTTCCTCCGGCGACGTCGACGTGGCGGACATCGCGTTGAAGCCCTACCGCTTCACCGTCGCCGTCGAAGCGGGGACCCGCGTGGAACTGGTGCGTCACTTCACCAGCGTGGCGACGCAGACCTCCGAAACGGGCGAACTGGTCTTCGAGGGGCTGCCCGCCGGAGAGTACCTGATGCGTTGCAACCGTTCCGGCTGCGTGCCTTCGGTGAAAAACGTGAAACTGCCCGCCGACCGCGACGCCAGAACGAAGGTCGTCATGGAGGCGGAACTGTGGGATTTCACGATCCAGGCGCCGCCGGGAAGCCGCATGATCCTGACGCAAAACGGCAAAAAATTCCGCGAAATGGAGCTGCGGCAGGCCGAAACGGCGCTCAAACTGCCGCAGGGCGAATACCAGGCGTCGTTCACGCTCGACGGATATGCGGATCGCGCAGTGATGTTCCGGGTGCCGCAGGATCAGCGGGCATCGGTGCGCATGGAGCGCAATCTGTTCCTGCTGACGCTGCATGTGACCCCGCAGCGGGCGCTCGCGGAACTGCGGCGCGAGGACGGCAAGGGCAAGACGGTGCGCGAACACCTGAACGGCGTCGGGACGATCCGAAATCTGACTCCCGGCAACTATGTTCTGCGGGTATCCGCCCGGGGTTACGACGATTATCAGGAGGCGTTCACCGTATCGAACGGCGATGAGGAGCGCCACATCACGCTCAAAAAAGTCTACCTCACCGGCGGCGACAGCGGCGGGATC
This sequence comes from uncultured bacterium, assembly GCA_902783135.1. Lineage (GTDB taxonomy): Bacteria > Verrucomicrobiota > Lentisphaeria > Victivallales > Victivallaceae > UBA1784. The sequence continues at coordinate 2,949 of CACZPY010000135.1, read as the reverse complement.
ATCCTGACGGAGATCAAGACCGGCGACAACGCGCTCGACGAGTACATCGCCAAAAACGGCGCCGAGGTGAAACTGAAGGATTCCAATCTTCCGTGGGAGAAGGTCCGTTGTCCGTACTCGATGAAGAACGTCAAGGCGGGCAAGCACTATCTCCTGGTCCGCATCCCCGAGAAGAACATCCGGGGGCAGGAGAGCGACGAGATCGTGGTCGAACCCGGCAAATTTACCGAATATGCGATGTTTCTGGTGACATTTTGAACCAACCACATAACGTAAACGAAAGGATTATCGGCGTATGAAAAATTCAATTCCCCTGATTCTGGCGGTCGTACTGGGACTCGCCGCGGTGTTCGCGGTGGGGCGGGTGATCTCGTCCAATATCGCCCAGCAGGAGGAGACGATCGAAGTCGTGGCGGCGCAGCGGGACATCCCCGCGGGCGAGATCCTCGCCGACGGCTTCTACCGTCCGAAAAAAGTTCCCCGCTCGGCGCTGCCCGCGCAGGCGATCACGTGGAGCAAGGCGCAGATGCTGAACGGTCAGAAGCTTCTGGTCAACAAAGCCGCCGGCGACTACATCTACCTTTCGGATTTCCAGACCCAGGGCATCGGCAATGTGGTCGGCGAGGGCGAGTGGGCGGTGGCGATCCAGTTGCCGAGCCGCTCCATCGCCTCCATGCTGAAACCCGGTGACGAGGTGGCGATCATCGCCACTTTCCAAGTGGAAGAAAAGCAGAAGAACGCCGATGCGGGCAAAACGGCGACCAAGAAGGATGTGACCACCGTGCTCTTCCCCCGCGTCCGCGTGCTGGAGATCGGCGGCGGCATGTACGCCTCGGATCAGTCCGGCACCCTGGTGCTTCAGCTGCCGCCGCAGCAGGCGCAGACATTGATCGCGGCATCCCGGATCGCCCAGCTCTATCCGGCGCTGCGCCGCGCGAACGACTCTTCGGCGCTCAACCGTCTGGACGCCGGTATCGTCGATATGAGCACCTTCAACAAACTGCTGGAAGGTCAGGAAGCGGTCGTGATCCCGCAGATTCCCAATGCCGGAAAGTAACCTTAATATAAAAGCGTAACTAAGGAAAACATCATCATGAAGTATTTCGGAAAAATTCTGGCGGCGCTGTTCTGTCTCGGCGCCGTGTCGGCGTTCGCTCAGGACGAAAATATCTCCGTGTCGGTCGGCGGCATGGCCATTTCGGAAGTGCCGTTCCGGGTCGAGAGCATCCGTACCGCCAACGGCAAGTTCGTCAGCGTGGAGGCGATCTCCGATTCGCAGGTGCGTTTTCTCGGTCTCGCGGTCGGCAAGACGGACGTCCATGTCCTCGGCGCCGGCGGAGCTTCCAAAGTCTTCTCGGTGACGGTGCAGGACAACATCCGCGAGGTCTTCAACGCGATCCGCCGCGATCTGGACACGCTGCCGGAGATCGACATTTCCATCAACCGCGACAAGGTCGTGCTCAAGGGCGAAGTTTCCAATATGAAGAACTGGGCGCTGCTGCATAAGGTGCTGCCCAACTACAAGGGGCAGGTGATGGATCTGACCAGTTTCGTCCCCGCGCCCGAAGTGATGGTCAACCTCAACAAGGCGCTGGAAAAGGCGGGCTTCAAGATCGGCAAGGACGCCGCCAACGCCAGCCCCGGCGAGATCGTGATCACTCAGGAAGGCAACGTGCTGATCGTTTCCGGCGCGGTCTATTCGCCCGACGACGTCAAGCAGATCCGTCAGATCTTCGCCACCCAGAACTGGCTGGAAACCGATCCCGCCGCCAAGGACGGCAACAAGGTCAAGCTGATCGACAAGATCCAGGTCGTCCCGACGCTGCTGGATGTGGGCGTGGTCTTCATGGGCGTCAGCCGCCGCGACTCCGATGCCATCGGCTCCAATCTGCTCAAGAACGGCATCCAGGTCGGCAACGCCTTCAACTTCGGCACCAACTTCCACGGCACCACCCAGAATTACGCGCTGAACGCCAGCTTGAACACGATCCTGAATCTTTCCGCGGATACCGGCGTCAACCGCTTCCGCAACGCCGGTCACCTGACCTTCATGAGCAATGAGAGCAACACCTTCAAGCGTCTGCACAACGGCGGCACGCTGAAGGTGCGGGTCTACGGCGGCTCCGGCGGCACCGGCACGCTGAACGACGTGCAGTACGGGTTCATGATGGGGGTCAAGGGCGGACTCAGCGGTACCGACACCGTCAAGCTGGAACTCGAACTCGAGATGAGTTCACCGACCCTCATGGAGAACAACGACTACGACCTCAAGAGCACCAAGATCTCCACCACCGTCACCGCCAAACTGGGACAGACGCTGGTCCTCGGCGGACTCAAGGACATGGTGCAGGCGACCACGGACAACTCCGGCATCCCGTTCCTGCGCAAGGTTCCGGGACTGAACTGGTTCGTCGCGGAAAACGCCGACGAACTGAACGACCGTCAGGTGCTGATTCTGATTTATCCGCAGATCGCGGGCAAGGGTCCGGAGATCAAGATGCCGCCTTCCGCCGAGACCGCCGACACCGTGGACAAGGTGGAAGTGGACAACAAGACGCGGGTCAAGGAGGAAAACTCCAAGAAGGAAAGTTTCTGGCAGCGCTGGTTCTGACGGCGCGGCAGCGGCGTTCCCCCGGACGGGGAACGCCGTTGGAGGTTCGAGACGGTCATTAGGAGAAAAGCATGTTTCTTGTCGTTAAAAATCCGGCGGACGGGTCGGTCCGCAATATCGCGCTCGGGCAGGAACAGCAGGAACTGACCATCGGGCGCCAGCCGGATTGTCAGATCGTGCTCGACAGCCGTCAGGTGTCCAGAAAACACGCCTGCTTCTTCGGCGGCGGCGGCAACTGGTTCGTTTCCGATCTGGGCAGTACGGGGGGCTCCCGGCTGAACGGGAAGCCGGTGACCGATCCGGTGCCCGTCTCCGTGGGCGACACGGTGGAGATCGGC
>CACZPY010000134.1 GCA_902783135.1 uncultured bacterium | reverse complement strand
TCGGGCGCAAAAGCGACTACGTGATGGTGGTGTTGGCGATGATGCTCCGCGCCGGGATGGGGCTCGCCTACAAATACGCATTTCTGCACGGCGCCTCCGAAAGCGGCATACAGGTCATCAACGGGTGGGCGTGGGTGTTCTGCGGGATCGCCTACTACCTGATCCGCGAACGCCGGCGCTTCGAGTTCCGCACCGCCTGCGACGTGAAGGTGCTCGGTTACGGGGCGCTGTCCGGACTTCTGGTGGCGGGGATCATCTTCTTCATGGCGCGTTCGCTCAAACTCGGCAGCGCGAGCATCGTGCTGCCGATCCAGCAGATGAGCTTTTTGGCGACCTTCTTCCTGAGCGTGATCTTCCTCAAGGAGAAGATCACGGTGCGCAAGATCGCCGCGCTCGTCTGCGGCGCCGCCGCGCTGCTCTTGCTGAGCGTCAAACCCGCGCCCGCCGCCGCGGAGAACTCCTCCGTCGCCAAAACGGAAGCCGCCGCCGAAGCGGTGTCCGCCGCCGAAAGATAGAACCATTTACCTGATCGAACCATGAGGGCAGACGATAAAATGATCGAATTCTACGGAAAAAAACTCAACACCTACCGCGCCAATCTGCATACCCACTCGACCACCAGCGACGGCAAGTTCACCCCGAACCAAGTCATGGAACTGTACTCCAAGGCGGGGTACGACGTGATGTGCATGACCGATCACCTCAAGACCAATCATATCGCGGATATCGATCCGCACGGGATGCTGGTCATTTCCGGCATCGAGATGCACCCGGCTGGCGGACGCATCCACCGCAGCCATCTGCTCTGCATCGACGTGCCGGAGGACTTCGACATCTCGGTCGGCGAGTACCGCCGGGACGGCGAAAACCGTATGCAGGAGGTCATCGACGCAGTGAACGCCGAGGGCGGGCTGTGCTTTTTCGCGCATCCCTACTGGTGCGGCTTCCGCGCGGAGGAGATCGCCGCGCTCAACGGACTTGCCGGGATCGAGGTCTACAACACCTCCACCCGCTACATCGGACGCGCCTACAACATGCAGCTCTGGGACGAACTCTGCGACATGGGAGTGCTGCTGCCCGCACTGGCGGTCGACGACGTGCACCGTCCGCGCGACCTCTTCCTCGGCTGGACGGAGGTCTGCTGCGAAGAGCGCACCACCGAGTCCATCATGGCGGCGCTCAAAAGCGGCAGTTACTACTCGACGCAGGGACCGCGCTTCAAGCGGATCAGTTACCGCGACGGCATCTTCGAGGCGGAGTTCACGCCGGTCACGAGCGCGATCGGCATGTCGAACCAGTGCCGCGGCTTCTGCGCGGCGGCGCCCAACCTCGCGGGCGACGGGAGCGTCCCGGAGGTGACGAGCTGCCGCTTCGACATGCGGGATCTCTTCGCGCCCGGCAAGACGGTCATCAAGTGCAACTACTTCCGGCTGCAGATCATCGACGCCGAGGGACGCCACGCCTGGACCAACCCCATCCCGATCCCGTAAGCCGGTACGCGTTCGGTCGTCGGACTCCGAGGGATTTGCCATTTCGCCATTTCCGGTAGTATATTATGCAACACACTACAGGAGAGATGGTCGAGTGGTTTATGGCAGCGGTCTTGAAAACCGCCGCGGGATCACACCCGCCGGGGGTTCAAATCCCCCTCTCTCCGCCATTTTTGTACCCGCTTGAAAAAATCACCGCGAAATATAAAATCGGCTTCGGTAAATGGATTTGCCCCCCGATTTTTTTAATTTCGCTTTGTTCCGCTCTGCGGGCAGAGCGGGTGATTTTTTAGTGGGTTGCCGCGCCTTCGGCACGGCACTTCGGCGGCTTGCGCCGCCTCGTCGAATCCCCCCTTGTCACGCCGTAGCCTTGGCGAAGGCGGATCTCTCCGCCATTTTTTGTACCCAAAAATGGCGAACGAAGCCGCAAGGCTTCACGCTTTTGCAAGCAAAAGCACTTCATTCAAAAACCACAGGTTTTTCTTCCCTGCCGCGGCATAATGCAATGAAGCCGGGACATCTTCTCCTGTGAAGTTCTCTTAAAAAAACGCCTCACAAAGGAATTTTTACCGCATTTTGCCATATATCCGACCTTTGCCGCGACCGCCGCGCCACGCCCCTTTGCAACAAAAAAAACGGAAACTTGCAAAAAAACGAAATTTTTTTATTTGTTTATCATCAGCTGTTTACAGATAAAAAACGCGTAAAACACGTCTGAAAGTCAGTAGATTCTATCCCAAAATCACGAAAAATACTGCTTAATGTAGGCAGACAATGGAGTTTTTCCGGAGCAACGGCTCCCCTCTCATTGTCGGCAAACAACAGCAGAAAGGTATAGAATATGCTGGAAGAAAAAAACATTTTGGTCGGCGGCGTGGAATTCACTGAGCATCTTTGCGGGAAAACTGGATCGGAGAACCGAGGCAGTCACCGACCACCAGGCCCCACAACATTCCCTTATACTTATTTTTCAATATATCCGTCATTATAATTCAACCTCCCTTATACTTATTTTTCAATATATCCGTCATTATAATTCAACCGCAACGCGCCATCGGATATTTTGTTCCCGATGAACGGAAGGTCGGCAGCGCGGCATTCCGAGTTTTTTTTTAATTTCGCGCTGCAGCGGGGCGGGTCACTTAGCCACGACGCGGTCGTCGACGAATTTTTCCAGAAGAGAGATGTTGCTGCGGATCAGGCTTCCCGTGAATTCCTGCGCCTTGATGACCCGAGAGCCCGGCAGCAGTTCCGCGAACTCCTGCGCGCAGCGCTGCATCCCGCCGCCGCCGTTGGTCTGGAAGAGGCAGACTATCTTGCCCCGGAGCGCGGCGGCGTTCTCCGTCACGAAGGTGCGCACCGGCGGCGCCATCGTCCCCCACCAGTTCGGGGTGCCGACGAAGACCACTTCGTACTGCGCGAGGTCGAGACCTTCGATCTGGCAGATCGGGCGCAGTTGTTTACCGTAGCACTCCGGCTTCGCTTCGTCGCAGCAGCTCTTGAAATCGGTGCTGTACGCCTGTTTCGGCTTGATCTCGAAAAGTCTCGCGTTGGCCTTTCTGGCGATGTTCTGCGCCGCGAAGCGGGTGTTGCCGTCGGGGCTCCACGAGAAGTAAACCACGGCGATCCGTTCGTGGGAGACCAAGATCGGTCTCGGGTGTGCGGCGTCGCTTTCTACGCTTCCGAATAAGATTCCCGCCATCATCAATCCTCCGGCGATCCATTTGTTCATGATGTCAATTCCTTGTGTTTCATTCGCGATCGGACGATGAAATATAACGTCGGGAACGGGAAAAATCAATCTCCCGTCGCAAAAACCGCCCGCGCCCGGTGTAACGACGGCAAAAAACGAAATTTTTCGTCTCCGCGATTGGGAAAATGGGATTTGCGGGCTATGTTGTATGGCGGGTATGGAATTTTTCAGTTCATCATAAAAACTGGACATGAAAGGACCGGATCGAAATGGGGATCGCATATTATCCTGAAAAGCGCTTGTTCGTACTGACGAGCGGGAATTGCACTTATGCGCTGATGGTGCATCCGTTGTACGAGCGGCTGGTGCATCTGTACTACGGAGCGTCGCTGGATGGAGAGGAAGCGGCAAAAATCTTCGCCTGCGACGATACACCGCGGGCGCAGAGCCCGCTGCCGGAAGGGGCGACGCCGGTGAGCGGCTCGCTCGGCAATCTGGCGCAGGAGTTTTCGAGTTTCGGTTGCGGAGACTTCCGGGCGGCGTCGGCGCGGATCCGCACCGCCGACGGCTTCGACGCGACGGATGCGAAGTACGTTTCGCACCGGATCTACTCCGGCAAGCCGGCACTCCCCGGACTGCCGTCGAGTTTCGCCGGAAATTCGGAGGCGCAGACGCTGGAGATCACCTTGTGCGACCCCGTCATCCAGGTGGAGTTCATTCTATCGTACAGCATCTTTTCGGGGCTGCCGGCAGTGGTGCGCAGCGTGCGCGCGGTCAACCGCGGCGAGCGGGCGGTGACGGTGGAAAGGCTCGCCAGTCTGACGCTGGACTTCCCGGCGGAGCCGTTTGACGTGATCTCGTTCCACGGCGCGTGGGTGCGCGAGCGCCACTTCGAGCGGGCGGCGGCGGGGCACGGCATCCGCTGTCTCGGCAGCAACCGGGGGCTGTCGGGGCACCAGACCAATCCGTTCTTCATCCTCTGCGACCCGGACGCGGGCGAGACGCACGGACGGGCGTGGGGGCAAATGCTCGTCTACAGCGGCTGTCATCTGGCGGAGATCGAACGCGACCAGTACGAAACGGTGCGGGTGCAGTTCGGGCTGAACCCCGAGCGTTTCCGGTGGCGGCTCGAACCGGGGGAAAGTTTTCAAGCTCCCGAGGCGATCACGGCGTTTTCGGACTCCGGATTCGACGAATTGAGCCGCACATTCCACGATTTCCTGCGCGACCATGTGATCGACCCCAAGTGGGCGCACCGTCCGCGCCCGGCGGTGATCAACAACTGGGAGGCGACGCGCTTCAATTTCACCGAGGAGCAGATCCTCGCGTTCGCGAAACGCGCCGCCGAACTGGGGCTGGATATGTTCGTCCTCGACGACGGGTGGTTCGGCAAACGCGACGACGGCACGTCGAGCCTCGGCGACTGGGTGGTCTACGACAAGAAACTGCCGTCGGGGCTGCCCGCGCTGTCGGAAAAGATCCACGCGCTGGGGCTCAAGTTCGGACTGTGGTTCGAACCGGAGATGGTCTCGCCGGACAGCGACCTGTACCGCGCCCACCCCGACTGGTGCCTGCACATCCCCGGGCGGCCGTCGAGCCTGGGACGCCATCAGTTGGTGCTCGACATGGGGCGACCGGAGGTGGTGGAATATTTGTTCCGGCAGATGACCGCCATACTCGACGCCGCGCGCATCGAATATGTGAAGTGGGACGCCAACCGCCCGATCACCGAAGCGGGTTCGGCGCTGTTGCCGCCCGAACGTCAGGGCGAAGCGGAACACCGCTTCGTGCTCGGCACCTACGCGCTGCTGGAAAAACTGCGCCGGCGCTACCCGGAAATGTTGTTCGAGGGCTGCACCTCGGGCGGCGGGCGCTTCGACGCGGGGATGCTCTACTACACGCCGCAGATCTGGACCAGCGACGACACCGACGCCATCGAACGGCTGTACATCCAGTACGGCACGAGTTTCGGCTATCCCCAGAGCACGATGGGGGCGCACGTTTCCGCGGTGCCGAACCACCATGCCGGGCGGGTCACCCCGCTGACGACGCGCGGCGACGTGGCGATGACGGGCGCGTTCGGCTACGAACTCGATCCGGGGTCCTTCTCCCCCGAGGACGACGAAGTGGTGAAGCGCCAACTCGCCGACTTCCGCGCCACCCAGCAATTGCTGCTCGACGGCTTTCTGGTGCGGCTGGGATCGCCGCACACCGACAACCTCTGCGCGTGGATGACGGTCGCCCGGGACCGCGGCGAATTCGTCTTCACGGCGGTGCGGATCATGGCGCTGCCGAACCCCAAACTCGAACGGGTCCGGCTGCGCGGGCTCGACCCCGACGCCGTCTACGCCGACGCGGAAAGCGGCGAGACTTTTTCGGGGCGCTTCCTGATGCAGGCGGGGCTGCCCATACCGGTCGCGAAGGGCGACTTCAAATCCTTCCGCCGCCACTTCCGCCGTCGCGGTTGACGCCCCGGCGACGCGGTTGTAAAATGCTTCCGGCGCGGATATATTATATGGATAATATATGATCCGCCGCCGGAGCGTTCTTTTTCGCGGTCCCGGCGGGCGGATGAAAATTCGAACGGAACACAATTCATCAACTTCCAGAAAGGGAGATGCGCAAATGTTCGCAATTTCAGAGATCTCGGGCAGAAAACTCACCGTCGCCGTCGGCACCGATCACGGCGGGTTCGCCGTGAAGGGCGAAGTCCAAAAATTCCTCGAAGCGGCGGGGCACACGGTCGTCGACTGCGGTCCCTTCGTGAACGATCCCGGCGACGACTACTCCGACTTCGGCGGCGACGCCGCGCGAATGGTGGCGCGCAAACAGGCGGACGCGGCGGTGCTGATCTGCCGCTCCGGAGTCGGCATGGGGATCGTCGCCAACCGCTTCCACGGCGTGCGCGCGGTGGTGGCGCAGGACGCCGCCACGGCGAAGAAGAGCCGCGAACACAACGCCTCCAACACGCTGGTGCTGCCCGGCGACAAGATCGACTTCGCCGCCATGAAAGAGATCATGGAAGCGTGGCTCGCCACCCCGTTTTCGGGCGACGAGCGCCACGCCCGCCGTCTCGCCAAGGTCGAACGCAACAGCTACGACGACATCGCCGCGCTGCGCGACAGCGATCCCGACGTCGCCGCGATCATCGACCGCGAAGTCGAGCGTCAGAACTGCGGCATCGAACTCATCGCCAGCGAGAACTTCGCCAGCTGCGCCGTCCGCGCCGCGCAGGGTTCGGTGCTGACCAACAAGTACGCCGAGGGTTATCCCGGCAAGCGCTACTACAACGGCTGCGCCCATGTGGACGAGGTCGAAAGCCTCGCCATCGAGCGCGCGAAGAAGCTCTTCGGCGCCGAGGCGGCGAACGTCCAGCCCCACTGCGGTTCGGGCGCGAACCAGGCGGTCTACACCGCGCTCTGCAAGCCCGGCGACACGGTGCTGGCGATGAGCCTCGACCACGGCGGTCACCTTTCGCACGGACATCCGCTGAACTTCTCGGGCGCGCTCTACCACATCGTGCCCTACGGCGTCAACCGCGAGACCGAACTCATCGACTACGACGAAGTCGAACGCCTCGCCGTCGAAAACAAGCCGCGGATGATCCTCGCCGGCGCGAGCGCCTATCCCCGGATCATCGACTTCGCCCGGTTCCGGGCCATCGCCGACAAGGTGGGCGCGCTGCTCTTCGTCGACATGGCGCACATCGCCGGGCTCGTCGCCGCGGGCGAGCACCCCAGTCCGGTGCCCTACTGCGACGTCGTCACCACCACCACCCACAAGACGCTGCGCGGACCGCGCGGCGGGCTGATCCTCTGCCGCGAGCAGTTTTTGAAGCCGATCAACTCCGCCGTCTTCCCCGGCTTGCAGGGCGGACCGCTGGAGCAGGTCATCGCCGCCAAGGCGGTCTGCTTCGGCGAAGCGCTCAAGCCTGAGTTCAAGGCGTACCAGCACCAGGTGCGCGTCAACGCCAAGCTGCTGGCTGAAGAGCTCGCCAAGCGCGGGTTCCGCATCGTTTCGGGCGGCACCGACAACCATCTGATGCTGATCGACCTGCGCCCGAAGCACGCGACCGGCAAGGTGGTCGCCAACGCGCTCGATCTCGCGCGCATCACCGTCAACAAGAACATGATCCCGTTCGATCCCGAGAAGCCCTTCGTGACGAGCGGCATCCGCGTCGGCACCCCGGCGGTCACGACCCGCGGCTTCAAGGAAGCGGAGATCCTCAAGCTCGCCGACTTCATCGAGCGCGGCGTCGAGGCCCGCGAGGACGAGGCGGCGCTCCGCGCCATCGGCGAGGAGGTCAAAGAGTTCATGAAGGCTT